>DATNPI010000519.1:0-13781 GCA_036703325.1 Coleofasciculaceae cyanobacterium | reverse complement strand
TTTGTCACGAATGGTGTCACATGATTTTTCCAGAGTGCAACTCTTACCCGGCTCTAATTGATAATGATAATAGTGCAGGAGGGGAGAAAGGCTAGCAGTGCTAGCCTTTCTCCCCTCACCCCTTCTTTTGATTATCATTCTTATCAACCGAAAAATTAAGTATATTCTCTCATTGACAAAAATCACTCTGCCTTAACTTGTAACGAATGAATACTCCCAGCTATTCATAACATGAGTCCTGATACCTAACTAATGCCAGTAGCAGCAATCAGGAAATCTTTAATCCCTGGCGTACAAACAAGAATCGAATTTCCCTTGATCAACCCCTCACCAGCTAGAAAATCGCTGACCCAACCACCCGCTTCGCGCACCAGCAACCAACCAGCCAGAGCATCCCAAGGATAATGGTGGAGGTTCCAATAGCCGTCAAAGCGACCATCAGCCACCTGAGCGATCGCCAACGCTCCTGCACCAAAGCAACGGGGATGGCACTGCACCTCTAGCAACTGCTTGGTAATTGTAATGGAGTCTTCCACAGAAGTTCCGTAACCCAAATCGCAACCCACTATCGCCTTGGCAATATCCTGACAATCACTCACTTGAATGGCTTTACCGTTGCAGGTAGCGCCAAAACCCCGACGCGCTGCAAACAGTTCATCGGCTATTGGATTATAGATGACGCCAATTTCAACTTCGCCTTCCAAAAGATAGGCAATGGAGACACAAAAAAAGGGAATGCCGCGAATAAAGTTAGCCGTGCCGTCAATTGGGTCAATTACCCACAGCTTACTACCCGCGTCACCACCGCGCTCCTCCGCCAAAAAACCATCATCAGGGAAGCTCTTGGCTAGGTTGGCGACGATGAACTCTTCGACTTCGCGATCGGCGGTACTGGTAACATCTTGTTGTTCCTTGAACTCAACCGTCAACTGACTAATATCCTCGAAATAGCGGAGGGCAAGCTTTCCCGCGTCACGAGCAACGGCACAGGCGGCGAGGTAACGCTGAACGAGGTGGCGAGAGTCACTGTTTTCTGCCATCTTCAGAATTGGATGGGTTTGCTGTCCTTACACTATCAGCTGCAAGGATAGGTTATGTTCTACTATCTCACTTGGTGATAAGCGTTTCTTGAGCGCAAATAATTACGCACCATTCCAGCCAGGTGAAAGGCAAATAAGGGTGGAATGGCATTACCCACTTGATTAAAGCAACTTGTTTCGGTTCCTACAAATTCAAACCACTCAGGAAACTTTACATAAATAAACATCCCCACGGTCGGAATTAGGGCATCCATGACCAACCGTAAAGCCTTGCAACTCCTGTAACCGAGGATGAGGGTTCTACTTAGGAAATTCCTGAGAGTCAGAAGGTCAAATATAAAGTTTTTGTAAAGTTATTCCTCGCTGAGATGCAAGTGTTGAAAACCATGAGAACCTACGCTTGCACCGCTTTACGCATAGAAACATATCTTGAATTATCTACCTCAAGTGGTATTTTACATTTCCTAAGAAATTCTGTTTAATTGTAATAAAGGTTCATGAAAATCTAAGCAAAGCCAGAGAATCTACTTCGACTTGGAACTTAGTCAACACCGACACGGGGAATAAAAAGTTATGTTGGAAGATTTGAAAACCTTTTTTTACTCAGGAAATTTTATTCCTCATGGGCATTGTTATTTATGGAAGCCAGAGTTGGTGTGGCTAAATATAATTTCCGATTCTTTGATTACACTTGCTTATTACTCAATTCCAATCATGCTGGTTTATTTCGTCTATAAGAGACGAGATCTACCCTTTGATAAGATATTCCTGTTATTCGGAGCCTTTATCGTTTCCTGCGGCACAGGCCATCTAATGGAACTGTGGACGCTCTGGCATCCGGATTATTGGCTATCTAGTTCAGTCAAGGCAATTACTGCTTTGGTTTCCGTATATACAGCTTTGGAACTAGTGCCCTTACTCCCTAAGGCACTCACTCTGCCCAGCCCAGCACAATTAGAGGCAGCAAACCAAGCACTGAAAGCCGAAATCAGTGAGCGCAAACGTGCACAAGCAGAATTGCAATACGCCAAAGAAGCAGCCGAAGCCGCCAACCGCTCTAAAAGCCAATTTCTTGCCAATATGAGCCATGAGTTACGTACACCCCTCAACGGCATCATCGGTCTTAGCCAGCTTCTGAAAGATGATGCTCTTGACTTAGGCTGTACAGATTTCATCTGCGACTTAGAGGCGATTCAGTCTTCAGGCACACACCTGCTGACCCTGATCAACGATATCCTGGATATCTCAAAGATTGAAGCAGGTCAGGTGAACCTTTACCTGGAGACCTTTGACATCCCGGCATTGATTGACGAAGTCGTAACTACAACTCAACCAATGGTTGAGAAAAACGGTAATACCCTAGTGGTAAATTGTGCCGACGATCTTGATACCATGCACGCTGACCTGACCAAAGTCCGTCAAGTCCTCCTGAACCTCCTCAGCAATGCCGCCAAATTCACTGAACGAGGCACTATCACTTTAGAGATTAGCCGCGAAGAGAAATCAAAAGTCACCCAATCGAATGCTCAATTAAATTCATCATTCATTGTTTTTCGGGTGACTGATAGTGGCATTGGGATGACGCCGCAACAGCTGCGGCATGTCTTCAAAGCCTTTACCCAGGCAGACTCCTCTACTACCCGCAAGTACGGCGGCACCGGTTTAGGGCTGACGATTAGCCGCCACTTCTGCCAGATGATGGGTGGTAAAATCACAGCTTTTAGCCAGTCGGGTGAGGGTTCCACCTTCACTGTGCGCCTTCCATCCAGGGTAGTTGGTGGTAAGACTAAGTCTACGCTGATAACGGAAAAGTCTACTAGTGGGGTACTGTTACAGCCTGAGGTAAGGGAGATTGTCTTTGCGTGACATCCTCTAAAACGCCGATTCAGTAATTGTCGGTAAGGCATTTTTACCCTGGAAGAACTGAACGCGGTTCTATCATGGATATATCACCTGATTTCGTATGGGTGAGAAGCGATCGCTCTCAACTTGTGCAAGCCAGAAGAGTAATTGCTCTTTTTGTGTCGATACAAAATCTATCCTGGTTGGCTTTATTTAACAACTGCTTTAATAGAATAAACCTGGTCAACAGTAGAATTATCAATAATGAGTGAGGAAAGATGTTAACATCTGCCTTGCAATACCATGACTAGAAAGTGAGCAGTTAAGTAGTGATTCACTGGAGATTGGCGGTTGTGATGGCTGAACGCAACATCAGCAATAAGGAACTAGCTCTCCTAATTGGAATGAATCCAAAGTCTGTTTCTAGGCTTAAGGTTCGCCGACGCCTTACCAGAATTGATGAACCTACCCTTAACTCCCTTTGCAAGGTACTAAAGTGCCAGCCAGGGGACTTAATGGTCTATGAGGAGGATGAAGCTGATAAATAGGGTCTGTCCAAAAATAATTTCGCCATTTTCAGTATGGTCTAAGGCTTCAGTAACATCTTGGCTGAAGCACAATATTGGTAATGTCGTGCCTCTCAAAACGATAGATTTGTTTTTGGACGCCCCCTTAACTCCCAGCTCCTAGCCTCTAATCCCTATTTTCATTAGAATACAAGGCAATCTACCAGCTGCTTGCACCATGACAGATCCTCTGCGTCGCTTGAAATATCTACCTTGGCGATCGCTGCTTCAAGTTTCTGGCATTGCCCTCATTATCGTTATCGTTCTGGAATTCTTACTAGCCTTAGGCTACACAAACTCTTCCGTAATCCGCAGTATGCTATCGGTGCTGTTTGCACCGCCTTTAGGTATATTGCTGATCTTGGCAGCAGCAGTTGGTGTAGGGGTTCTAGCCGTTTACTTGCTTGAGCGATTGTATCAACAAGTAAGAATCAATACCGCCAGCTTATGGGCGTTAGTTCTTTGTTTAGCCCTAGTTCTTTTTGTAAAATCGCTACTGCCTCTACCAGCTCTTCTCGTAAATTTAAGCTATATCCAGTTGATGGGTATTGTTGTTGGGGTTTTTTGGAAAGGTCGTCCCTACTGGCAATAGCTCAAAAAACGGGAGCATATCCTAATGCCTTACCCAAAAATAACGCCCTTAGTTTGAGAAATCAGTTACTCAGGACTTACGCAACTGTCACACGCGATCGCTCTTAAAGTGCATACAATTGTTTTCAACATCACATCGGCTAAAATCCCCGCAACGTAAAGATTTTATCGATTTTAGTCATGTATTGAGACTCCCAAAACTCTGGAAAGTCCCACTAGGTAATGGTTTCGAGTGTGAAGTAAGGTAAAATCTTTTAAAGAAAAATAACTTTTTGTGATAAGTTTAAGCATTTTTAAATCGATAGGTTAAAGCTTTTATAAAAGAATAATTTTTTATTTTTTATTAGATAAACTAAGACACAGAAAAAGAAATTTATTAATAAAAAATAGCTTAATGATTATGTGTGTTTTTTACTTTGCAGAGATTTTATGTCTTTACTATTAAACCAACTTATAAAAAAAATAGGGGGTAATAGTTTTAGGAATTTCGTCACTCATCCAGAAATACGAACGGTGTCCCGACATGGCTTTCGGCTCAGATCATCCATAGCACTGGCCATTCTGATAATAGCGGGGTACGCAGGCAATTATTTTAACCTCCCACTCTTTTTTGGAGTGGATTTTTTGTTTGGCAGCATTGCCGTATTGATCGTGCTATGCCTGTATGGGAGAGGCTGGGGCACAATCGCCGCCATGATTGCTGGCTCACATACATTTTTCTTGTGGGGGCATCCTTATGCAACAATTATCCTCACACTGGAAGGACTTTTCGTTGGTTGGTGGCTACGCCATAAGCACCAAAATTTATTGCTATTGGATGGGTTTTACTGGGTTTTTATTGGCATACCACTAGTGTGGCTGTTCTACGCTCAAGTCATGGGCTTGCAAGCTCAAGTAGTATTGCTAGTCATGCTCAAGCAGTCTATCAATGGTATCTTCAACGCCCTCATTGCCAGTCTGCTTCTCACTCACTCGCCTATCCAAAACTGGGTGGCTCGTCCCAAAGTCGCTAAAACTCTATCCCTCCAGCAGACATTATTCAACTTATTGGTAGCCTTTGTCTTTTTTCCTGCCTTAACGCTCATTGTTTTGCATAGCAGAAGTGCGATGAGCAACATAGAAATGTCTATTCAAACCAATCTCCAAAGTGTATCCACAGATTTGGCGGTTGAACTGCGCTTGTGGCATGAACAAAGTTTGAACGCACTCAAACAACTGGCAGAAGTCGCTGCTCGTTCCGATATGGCTCCATCGACGGAGTTGCAGCAAAGTACAGAACTTATGCAGCGCACTTTCCCAGCGTTTCATCAACTCTTTGTTACTAACGAGGCGGGTATTGCGATCGCCTCCTATCCCTCTATAGACAAAACTATCACCGACGGCACTAACTTGAAAGCGTTAAGCCTCAACAAGCAGCTCATAACATCAGATATCTGGATTGAA
Organism: Coleofasciculaceae cyanobacterium; assembly: GCA_036703325.1. Classification (GTDB taxonomy): domain Bacteria; phylum Cyanobacteriota; class Cyanobacteriia; order Cyanobacteriales; family Coleofasciculaceae; genus DATNPI01. Next base: position 8,299 of record DATNPI010000519.1, on the reverse strand, counting down.
GCCGATGATACTTCTTCTCCCATACTCATCCAAAGTTTGCCAATTAGCCGTAACAATCACTTTCTTGGCAGTGTAGTCAGCCAGAGCACGTTGAGCGTTGTTGACCAACTCCTCAAATCATTCATCGATCAACAGGAGTTGGAAATCACCCTCTTGGATCGTCAAGAGCGTGTTATTTTTAGCACCCGTTCTAACCAACTAACCCTGGACGCATTTGACTATCACCAAGGCGGAAAGCTTCGTCCAGTCAATGCAAGAGTTTACCAATGGCTACCAGTGACAGAGAAAATGCCAAGCATGATACGTTGGAAAAACTCTTTTTATGTACAAAAAACTCCTGCCAGTGACAAGTTTCCTTTAACTGTAATTGTGGAAGCTCCCACCCAGCCACACTTCAGCTACCTGCAAAATCTATACATCGCTAGCCTAGGAAGCATGCTACTGATTGCTGTATTAGCACTCATCCTGGCCAACGTCGTCAGCCGCTGGTTAGCTAGACCAATCTGGAAACTAGCTGAAGTAACTACCGACTTACCGGATAAATTGCTTGACCAAAAAGCGAACTATTTGCAGCAGCGCACAAGCGCTATCGCTTGGCCGAGTAGCTGGGTAACAGAGATGAATGCTCTGGTAAGCAACTTCCAGTTCATGGCTAATATGCTTGAGCAAAAATTCCATGAAATTCAAGGTGCAAAGGAACAACTTGAACAACGAGTCCAAGAGCGAACACAGGAGCTATTAGCCGCTAATCGAGAATTAGAAGCCGAAGTTACTGAGCGCAAGCGAGTGGCAGAGGCGCTACAGCAATCAGAAGCTCTATTAAGAGCACAAGCAAAGAAGCTAGAGACAGCATTGTATGAACTACAACACACCCAAGCTCAACTGGTTCAGACTGAAAAAATGTCGAGTCTCGGTCAGTTGGTTGCTGGTGTGGCCCATGAAATCAACAACCCCGTCAACTTTATCTATGGCAATCTCTTTCACGCTAAAAAATATATCCAAGATTTACTGAGACTGGTGCAAGTTTACCAACAGCAATATCCCACTCCTACAGCAGCAATCCAGGAGGAAATAACAGCAATTGACCTGGAGTTCCTCAAGGAAGATTTGCCTACTCTCCTGGATTCGATGCAGGTGGGAGCAGAGCGTATCCACGAAATTGTTAAGTCACTGCGGAACTTCTCTCGGCTGGATGAAGCAGAAGTGAAAGAGGTCGATATTCATGAAGGCATTAATAGTACTCTAATGCTTTTGCAAAACCGCCTGAAAGCATCCTCTTTACTCCCGCATGGCAAAGGAAGAAAGCATCTGGGTATTGAGGTCATTAAAGAGTATGGTGATTTGCCTTTAGTAGAGTGCTATCCCGGTAAACTTAACCAAGTCTTCATGAACATTTTGGTCAATGCGATCGATTCCATAGATGAGCAGTTCAACCACACAGAGGAGGAGAATAGGTCATGCCTTAGCCCCTTACCTTGGATTCGGATTCGCACCGAGGTAGTTGAAGGCGACTGGGTGGCTATTGGCATTGCAGACAATGGGATTGGTATGACCAAGGAGCAATGCTCTAAGCTGTTTGACCCTTTCTTTACAACGAAACCCGTAGGTCAAGGGACTGGCTTAGGCTTGTCTATCAGTTACCAAATTGTTGAGCAAAAGCACGGCGGGAAACTGTACTGTATTTCAGAGCCTAAGCAGGGTGCAGAGTTCATAATTAAGATTCCAATACGGCAGCAAATTCACCCAGCTGAGAAAACTAGACAGCTGCACTGCCATTAGCTCTGTGACCCAAAAATCTTATATTAAATCTGTTTAAATTACTTGCTTATAATTATTTTTTTTGTTAATGGCTAAGGGTAAATACACAATATTACATACTATAACTATCACTCTCATCAAAGAATATAGCAGTGGACACATCCCTTAGGACAAACAAACTTCGGTAAAGACGTTCCACCGGAACGTCTCTACTAAATTCCTATCTGTCCTAACCGCCAAGGCGGTTGCTATATTTGCAAGTATTGAAAATATTTGCAAGTATTGATTAGTTAGTCACTAGTTATTGAAGCCGCTTGATTTTATAGGGGGCTCTCGCATTCCCTTGGGGAAGGCTTTGTCTACATGGCAAACAATATGGGTTAGGTAGCAAAAGCTATCTACAGGAATACTGTGCTTCACACTGCTAACACTAACGTCCTTATTCTCTGACCAGAGTAACAAAAAAAGGGATAAATCAGGAACTGACTATTTAAAGATACCTGTCGAAAAAATCCGGACAGATATGCCTGTTATTGGTAAGTAATAGCGTATGTCTACAAAAGTGATATTTTGGTTAGCCCTGCTTTATCTTAAGTGCCCAAAGAACCGCCAGTAAAGAAACAACTGTAAATTGCTCAAGAGCGCAAACGCGTTTGTACTCTTCAAAGCGGGACGTAGTTCAGCCTGGTGTGCTAGCCGCATAACGTTAGCTCACGCAGGATGTGGCAGCAGCAGACCGCCAAAGGCATTGCACCCCATCGAGTTTTAGGGGAAATCTCCAAATTATAAGGACATGAGACAGACATGGAAAAACTAGAGATTGCCGAATATGTCTCCCTCGCTGGCTCCGCTTTGGGCAGCGTCGTGGCGGTGGCATCTGGGCAGGTAGTCTATGCGGCCGTTCCCCTAACTGTGGCTCTCGCGTTGAACCTGGTTAATCGGCGTCAATTCCAGCAGCAGACATGGCATCACAGCAGAAGTGCGATCACTCAAGCCAATCAAATCATTCAATCCCTACAGCAGCAAGTCGAGGCACTGCCAGCGATTAATCGCCAGATGCTCACCCTGGACCAAGAGTTCAGCAGCCGACCAGAGAAAAAAGCGATTGAGCAGTTAGAACAAGCAGTTCCACAGCTGACAGAGCAGCTGGACACCTTGAAAGTACGTGTGAATAATCTGCCTACTGCAAAAGAGGTGGATTTGAGTGAGGTAGAGCAAGCAATCACCTACATCAATGAAGAACTGAGCGCTTTGACACGACGCCTCGATCAGCAACCTACTCCAAAAGAGGTTGATCTCACTGCTCTAGAGGAAGCGATCGCCAGTATCTATGGTCAGCTTGATACTCTGTACCAACAATTCAACGCCCGACCAGAGACAAAAACACTTGAGCACTTAGAAGGAGTAATATCACAGCTTCAAGAGCAGTTGAACGCTGTGACTTTGCATCTCGATCAGCTGCCTACTCCACAAGCAGTTGATCTCACTAATCTAGAGGAAGCGATCGCAGGTATCTATGGTCAGCTAGACACTCTGTACCAACAGTTCAACGCCCGACCAGAGATACAAACACCATCGCACTTAGAAGGAGTAATACCACAGCTGCAAGAGCAGTTGAATGCCCTGACCTTGCGTCTCGATCAGCTGCCTACTCCACAAGAGGCTGATATCACTGGTCTAGAGGAAGCAATTACTATTATCACTGGTCAGATGGACGCTCTGAACCAACAGTTCAACGCCCGATCAGAGATACAAACACCTGAGTACTTAGAAGGAGTAATACCACAGCTTCAAGAGCAATTGAACGCTGTGACTTTGCGTCTCGATCAGCTATCTACTCCACAAGAGGTTGATCTCACTGACCTAGAGCAAGCGATCGCAGACATCAACGGTCGGCTGGACAGCCTGACAGAACAGCTTGACACTATCAATATTCCATTCGATGTTGACCTGAGTGGAGTAGAGCAAGCGATTTTCTATATCAATGGTCAGTTGGAAGCCCTGAACCAACAGTTCAATGCCCGGCCGGAGATACAAACGCTTGAACACTTAGAAGGAGCAATCCCACAACTGCAAGAGCAGATGAACGCCCTGAGCTTGCGCCTGGAGCATACACCAACTCCAACCGCCGTTGACCAGGGTGAGCTAGAGCAAGCGATCGCACAACTGCAAGAGCAGATGAACGCCCTGAGCTTGCCTCTGGAGCAGGCACCAAGTCAAACAAGTGTTGACCAAAGTGAGCTAGAGCAAGCGATCGCACAGCTGCAAGAGCAGATGAACGCCCTGAGCTTCCGTCTGGAGCAGGAACCAAGTCAAACAGCCGTTGACCAGAGTGACCTAGAGCAAGTGATTACCATTGTCACTGGTCAGGTGGACGCCTTGAACCAACAGTTCAACGCTCGACCCGAGATACAAACGCTTGAACACTTAGAAGCAGCAATCCCACAGCTACAAGAGCAGTTGCATGCTGTAACTTTGCGCCTGGAGCAGGCACCGACTCCCGCAGTAGTTGACCTGAGTGAGCTAGAGCAAGCGATCGCACAAATCTTTGGTCAGCTGGACGCCTTGAACCAACAGTTCAACGCTCGACCCGAGATACCAACGCTTGAGCACTTAGAAGAAGCAATCCCACAACTGCAAGAGCAGTTGAACGCTGTAACTTTGCGTCTGGAGCAGGCACCGACTCCCGCAGTAGTTGACTTAAGTGAGCTAGAGCAAGCGATCGCACAGCTGCAAGAGCAGATCAACACCCTGACCTTGCGTCTCGATCAACTTCCTATTCCAAAAGAGGTTGACCTGAGTGGGGTAGCGCAAGCAATCATAGACATCAAACGTCAGCTGGACATCCTGAACCAACAGTTCAGTGCTCGACCGGAGACAGAAGCGATTGAGCGGCTGGAAAAAGCAATTCCACAGCTGAGAGAACAGCTGAAAGCCTTGGCTTCGCGTTTTGATCAACTGCCTACTCCAAAAGAGGCCGAGGCGAATGAGGTAGAGCAAGCAATCTCATACCTCAATCGTCAGCTTAACGACCTAACACAACGTCTTGATAATTCACCTCTTGCCCCAGCAACTAACCTCACACAAGTAGAGCCAGTATCTGAGTTCATACAAGTAGAGCCAGTATCTGACTTCACACCAGTAGAGCCAGCAACTGACTTCACACAAGTAGAGCCAGCAACTGACTTCACACCAGTAGAGCCAGCAACTGACTTCACACCAGTAGAGCCAGCAACTGACCTTCGCGAAGGAGAGCAAGAGAGCGCAGACATTAGTGTTGAGCCGGACACCTTAACACTACTGCCTGATACTCTACCTACTCCAGCAGAAAAAGAGGTTGAACTCAGTCCGGAAGAACAAGCAATCATCGACACTAGTCGTCAGCTGGACGACCTGAACCAGCAGTTCAGTACCCGACTAGAGACACAAGCAGTTAAGCAATTAGAAAAAGCGATCGCAAAGCTTAATGAGCAATTGAACGCCATCGCCTTGCGTCTTGATAATTTACCTACTCCAAAAGAGTTCGACCTGAGTGGTCTAAAGCAAGGAATCACAGACAGCAAGGATCAGGTAGACATCCTCAACCAACAGTTCAATGCCCGACCGGAGACAGAAGCGATTGAGCAGTTGGAAGCAGCTATCGCACAGATCAAAGACGAATTGAATATCTTCGCCTTAGATGTTCATAATTCAACTAATCCAACAAAGGATGAGCTTAAGGCACAAGAGGAAACACTCACAGATATTAAATTCCAGCTGAACGCCCTGGAATTATGTCTTGAGAATCTACCGATTGCCCCAGTGCTGAAAGTGAGTGGGGTAGAGCAAGTGATCGCAGACATCAATAGTCAGCTGGATGCCTTAGCACACAGTGTCTCTGAGAATCCCTCTACTTCCTCAGAGGAAGCGATCGCACAACTCAATAATCAGCCGGACGCCTCGAACCAACCGTCCAATCTTTCACCAGACAAACAAGCCATTGAGCAGTTAGAAACAGCAATTGCAGAGCTTAAAGAGGAGTTAACCACCTTGATCTTGTATCTGGAGAATCAACCTACTTCTTCAGAGTTTGACTTCAATGAGGATGAGCCATCGATTGCAGACCTCCAATGGTAAGCTGGAAACCTCAACCAGAAAACTGCTGAGTTGAAAGTGCTGAATGGGGAAGCATTCAGCCTTTCAACGGAATGCTACAAGCTCTTAGCTTAGAGGGACTTCCAGAACATAGTTATATTTGTACTTACGACAAAGAACCTGCTTAGGATCTACTCTAAGCGGGTTTCTTAGTCATTGTTTATTGGTAATTGGCTGATTGAGGCGCTCAACCAGGATATCCAATTGCTAACAGTTAGACTTTATTGTAGAGAATTGGCAAAAAACCTTTAATCAGGAAAAACCCATATAATAAGTATAAATACACATTCAGCCTATAAGGTTGAGTTAGCCATGAAAAATGTACCGTACACTTTCGTACTACAGCGACTGGCTACTATTTTGGCTGTAGCTATTCTCTCTCTAACCCTGATAGCGGCAATCACAGGAATTCTTCTGTCTTTCTATTACGAACCTACCGCAGGTGGAGCCTATAATTCACTGCGGATAATCAAATCTGAGATTCCTAATGGCTGGCTGATTCAGCGTATCCATGAACTGGCAGGCAATGGGTTAATTGCTGTCGCTTTGCTGGAAATCGTTGTGATGTTCCTGGGTGAGAAATTCCGCCCTAGCTGGTTAATTGCTTGGATCAGCGGAATTCTATTAACATTAACAGCGATCGGCTTAGGTTGGAGTGCCATGCTCCTCGATTGGACACAGGTAGGTTACTGGCGTTTCACAATCGAGTTGGGGACACTAGAAGCCATCCCACTCGTTGGTTCGCTACTGCGAGGAATTCTTACGGGTGGTGGAGCCATCAACACCGTAACAGTCGCCCACCTGTACACCTTACATAGTTACATTTTGTCAATTGGGGCACTGATTCTTGCAATTATTCATCTAGGAGGACTACTTCTACAGGAGAAAGAGGAGAAGCAACTACTGATGCAATCAGAGGCAGAGCTATCTTTTACTAAGTAACTGATGCACCACACTTAACTAAGTGAGAATTACCCCTCCCACAGGCTAGGGTGAACCCAGTAGGGAGGGGATGAACAACTGATGTCAACTACTCACGGTTACTTCGTTGAACCGTGAGCTTGGAAAGGTCAGTTTTCAGTAAAAGTTGTCTACCGCATGAGTCTGATAATGGTACACACGTTTAGTTGTTTTCCTAGACTAAACCTCTGTAAAACCTCTGACTAGGTTGCTCTAAGAAAGGACACGCGAGATGTTCATGGGGGAAACCCCCAAGACCACACTCGCTCATCTTTTATCAGATGGCGGTAAGGAACAAGTAACTTCTTGTAAGGATTATCTCCTATGCAACGAGTACCCGTAATTTCACCTGATGGGCGTCCACTAATGCCTACCAAACCTTCAAGAGCTAGGCGATGGCTTAAAGAAGGAATTGCCAGAATCTATCTTAATGACCTGAACATTTTTGCTATTGTGCTCATCAATGAGCCGTCTGGATATGAAACTCAAAATGTGGTCATTGGCATCGACCCTGGCAAAATGTTTTCCGGCGTTGGCATTCAAAGTTCCAAGGCTACTCTGCTCAAACTTCATCTAATCCTTCCGTTCCCCAATGTCACTAAAAAGATGACAGCAAGACGGATACTTAGGAGGGCAAGAAGGGGTCGCAGAATCAACCGCAAACTGCCTTATGACCAGAGGTGTCATAGAGCTAAACGGTTTGACAACAGAGTCCAAAAGAAGCTGCCTCCCAGTATCAGAGCTAATCGTCAATTAGAGCTAAGAGTAGTCAAGGAAATAACGCGATTATTCCCTATTTCTAGCATCGTTTACGAATACATCAAAGCTCGTGGAAACAAGGGCTTTAGCCCTGCAATGGTGGGACAAAAAGTGATGTTGGAGTGGCTAGAGAAAATCGCACCAACAGCTACTCAATTTGGCTGGCAGACATCCAACATTAGGCAGTGGCTAAAACTTCCAAAAGATAAGGCTGACAAATCAAAAGCTGTGGAAGAAACGCACAGTAATGACGGTGTTGCACTAGCGGCTAGTCATTTCATTAAGTGGAAAGAATGGGAATCGAGTAATGCAAGAGGTGGTAACTGGAAGGGTAACGTTGTTGTTACATCAGCCCCCTTCAAGGTAATAGCCAAACCCAATCTTTATAGGCGTCAGCTCCACTTCGAGAATCCCGATAGTCATAAGCCTAATCCCAACCAATACCGTAAGCGCAAGGGTGGAACAGCTACACCTTTTGGTTTCCGCTCTGGTGACTTTGTTCAAGCTGAGAAAGCCGGACAGATTTACAGAGGTTGGATTGGTGGTTATACCCAAACGGGTAAGTCCAAAAACATCTCAGTCTACAACTATGAATGGAAAAGAATTGGACAATTCAGTCCTAGCAAGGTCAAATTACTTAAGCGCTCATGCAAATTATGTGTTACTTAGGGGAGATGTGTTGGACGGC
>DATNPI010000493.1:0-3870 GCA_036703325.1 Coleofasciculaceae cyanobacterium | reverse complement strand
CTTTGCTAGTGCAAGAAGGCAGCACTTCGACACGCTCAGTGACCACTCAGGAAGCAGCACTTCGACACGCTCAGTGACCAGGCAGAAGGCGAGAAAGCTTGTATAGTTAGCTTTTTAACCTTTTTCAACTGGATAGTTATTTCTGCCACGCTGCACTAGTCCCTCACCTTTCTCAAAACACATATTGCAACGTTTGTCAATATTTAAATAACCAGGCGATCGCCTAAGCTTGAGGTTTTCTAATGATTTTTATCAATCCTAAAACAGATTGGTAATTGCCTTAACTATCACGGACTTTGAAATGTTTCCCAATCTAGATAAGGTAATTAGCAATTGACAATTAGCTAATTGATTTTCTCATTGGTCACGAAGTGCCAGTCCCCACAAAGGTTTTCAACCTAGAAGCGTTCCGAACCGCGTTTCCGGCCCCGTCGTTGTTGAAGTAGACGAACACGCTGCGCCCTGGAGCTTCCCACTCACGGAGCCTTGAAGCCCACCAGTGCAGGTCATCGTCGGAGTAAGAACCACCATAAAGGTACTCAGAGTCAGGCCCGTGAAGGCGTACATACACAAATGAACTCGTCGCCCGCAGAATGCACGGGAGGTGCGCCCCGCTCATTACACAGTAGGCAGCCCCAAAGTGTTCCAACAGCGAAAATACCTCTTCAATGTGCCAACTGGGATGCCGGAACTCAATAGCCAGTTTTATCCAGGGCGGCATCTGCTCCAGAAAGTAAGCCAGACGGGCATAGTCGTAGCCGAACTGGGGAGATAGCTGGACGAGCAAAATACCCAACCTGTCGCCCAGGCAGTGCAGACCGGAGCAAATCCTAGAAACCCACCTCTCGGGTGCGTAGAGACGTGCGCTGTGGGTCAGACCGCGAGGTGCTTTAACCGTCATGAGGAATCCTTCGGGGAGGCGCTGCCGCCAGGAAGCAAAGGTGGAGTCAGAAGGCCAGCGATAGTAGGTGCTGTTGACTTCGACGGTTTGATAGTGCTGGATATAGTAATCGAGCCTGGAGCGGGGCGGTAGCTGGTGGGGATATAGTACACCCTCCCAGTGGTCATAGCTCCAACCTGAGGTGCCGATGTGAATAGCCATCGCATTTTTGCCCCAATGTGGGTCGCGTTTATGTGTGAATTTAAGTCTAGGGCGATCGCATCAACAAAGGATGTCGCCGTCCATCTGTGGTAAGAAAATCCTTGACCTGGAGATAGCTTTCTACCGCATCAGAATAGCCTTGCTATCCTGAAGGAAGTTGCCCTGCTCGGACGCCCGCGCATTAAATGATGACTGAACAACCCACACGCATCTGTATTCTCGGTGGAGGCTTCGGAGGTCTCTATACTGCCCTGCGCTTGAGTCAACTGCCTTGGGAAAAGCCGCAACGACCGGAAATTATCCTGGTCGATCACAATGACCGATTCGTATTTTCGCCCCTACTGTATGAACTGCTCACTGGCGAACTACAAACTTGGGAAATTGCCCCACCCTTTGAAGAACTTTTGGTGAACACGGGTGTGCGCTTCACTCAAGCTGCTGTGTCGGGAATTAATGTAGACGAGCAACGAGTACAGCTCCAAGATGGGCCGGAATTTTCTTACGATCGCCTAGTGTTGGCGCTAGGTGGAGAGACACCCCTGGATATGGCACCAGGGGCAGCTGAGTATGCTAGCCCGTTTCGCTCCATTGCTGACGCCTATGGCTTGGAAGAACGGCTACGGATTTTGGAAGAGTCCGATAGAGATAAAATTCGAGTAGCCATTGTCGGTGCTGGTTACAGTGGGGTTGAGTTGGCTTGCAAGCTGGCAGAACGGCTGGGAGAGCGAGGACGGCTGCGGTTGATTGAACTGAGTGATTTGATTCTCAGAACATCTCCAGACTTTAATCGAGACGCGGCACATAAAGCTTTGGACGACCGGAACGTCTGGATTGATTTGGAAACAGCGGTTGAATCGATTGGACCCGATACCATTTCGCTGTTATATAAAGGACAGGTGGATACTATCCCGGTTGATTTAGTACTGTGGACAGTGGGTACAAAAGTAGCACCAGTTGTGCGATCGCTTCCTCTCAAGCAAAACCAGCGTGGTCAACTGACAATAACCCCAACGCTACAAGTAGTAGACCATCCCCAAATCTTTGCTCTAGGTGACCTCGCCGATTGCCGTGATGCCGAAGGTCAGCAAGTTCCCAGTACTGCTCAAGCGGCCTTCCAGCAGGCAGATTACACCGCCTGGAATATCTGGGCTTCCCTGACCGGACGCCCCCTGCTTCCCTTCCGCTATCAGCACTTAGGGGAGATGATGACCTTAGGGACAGAAAATGCTACATTTGCGGGTTTAGGTATGAAGCTGGATGGACCTTTAGCCCATACTGCTCGCCGTCTGGCTTATCTCTATCGGATGCCGACATTAGACCATAAGCTGAAAGTTGGCTTTAACTGGATTGCTCGACCTGTGCTGGATCTGCTGTCTGGGAACTGATAGTTGTTAGTTGTCAGTTGTCATTGGTCTGAAGCTGGGTTGCAGGTTGTCACCTTCAACTTTCAACCTTCAACCCTTTGACTAAGGACTAAGCTCATGTGCATTTAAATTGCACACCTTCGCGATGAGACCAAAACTCTTAACCCTTCTGCCCGGTCACTGAGCGTGTCGAAGTGCTGCCTTCTGCCTGGTCACTGAGCGTGCCGAAGTGCTGCCAATCCTCCTCGATAATGCAGCTTAAATGCCGATTAGCTTAATAACCAATGACAAATGACTAATAACAATGCAACAACCGAAAGTGATTTTTCTTGATGCCGTCGGTACGCTATTTGGTGTGCGGGGGAGTGTGGGCGAAGTGTATAGCGCGATCGCTCACCAGTTTGGTGTTAAAGTTCCACCTGAAACCTTGCACGAAGCCTTCCTTCAAGCGTTCGCTGCCTCCGAGCCGCCGACGTTTCCAGGAACAGACCCAGACGAGATTCCCCAGTGCGAATTTGAGTGGTGGCGGGTCATTGCCCTGCGCACGTTCCAACAAGTTGGCGTTCTTAATCAGTTCGCCGACTTTACAGATTTTTTTGATGGACTCTACAACCACTTTGCCACAGCTGAACCTTGGTTTATCTATCCCGATGTTCTCCCGTCTCTAGAGGCGTGGCGGCGGATTGGCATCCAGTTGGGTATCGTGTCCAATTTTGATTCCCGTCTCAACTTAGTCTTAAAAGCACTGAAACTGGACGACTTCTTTACCTCCGTCACAATTTCTACAATGGCGGGTTTTGCCAAGCCTGACCCACACATTTTTGCTGCTGCATTACAAAAACATTCCTGTGATGCCAAGGATGCATGGCACATTGGTGACAGTTTCAGACAAGACTATCAGGGTGCTAAAGCAGCGGGGCTGAGACCAATCTTGCTAGAGCGCACTGAACCGATGCCAGGAGCCTAGAACAATGGGGTTGACGACCGATTAGTCAAACCTAATCCAAATTCTAAAATCGGCTCGGTCACTAGCGGCTGTCTTCGAGTCCCGTCAGCTGGGCTAGCCTCCTAGTAGTTGCATTTGCAATTACTATTTACACTTCTTAACTTATGACGACCAACCTTGATGAATCCCACAACGCGACGTGGCGGCTTTTCTTAACTTCTCACGCTTTGCTGATTGACTTGATTGAGCAGGAGTTGGCGCAAGCGGGATTGCCACCACTCGCCTGGTACGATGTCTTGTTTGCGCTTTACGAGGCTCCCGATCACCGAATGCGGTTGCACGAACTAGCTGACGCGATTGTTCTGCGGCGCAGCAATCTGACTCGCTTGGTTGATCGACTTGAAGCGGCGGGTTTGGTATGCCGCAAGTCCTGCCCGACTGATCGACGTGGTGCGTTT
>DATNPI010000472.1:0-11459 GCA_036703325.1 Coleofasciculaceae cyanobacterium | reverse complement strand
GCTCGGAATTATGGGAAATGAACCTAGCTTTGCGTTAATTCGGTGCGAAATTACTGACTGAAACAGTAGATGTACATACCCTACTTAACCTCATTTTAACCAGGCTCCTCTAAACTCGTCTGAACTTGGTAACACGGATGTATTTCATTTTCAACAAAAAATTAACGTAATCTCGTCATGACAGATCTAGAAGTATCTTAGGACACCATCCAATTTTCTCATTATCTTAAAAAGGAAGATACAAACATTAATGTATTACATACTACAATATCAGCTTGCTTTTGTCTTTAGACTGTTTTTATGATCAAGTACTTTACAAAAGTTACTCAAACAGTTATTCTCTGTTCATAGGAAAACAAAAAGTTATTCTTGCCCAACAGACTTTTTGTTTGGTTAGGACTTACTACTCTCAATTGTAAGAATTTTCTCATTGTTGTTATGGGCGAAAAGTGAATTGAAAACTATATATAAATAGTTTCCAATTCATAATCAGGGTAACCGAAGGGCATCAAGGTATGAAATTATTCTGGTTATTTTTGAAGATAGCAGCACCGCATGGAGAGCCTTTATGCTGCTCATCGTAGTTACTCAGACTTTAGCGCAGTCAGAGTTTTCCTACTAAGTCTAGCCCTTCAAGCCTTGAGAGTTGTGCTATAGTGCTAAACAAAACAGGATTGCAATAGTATCTTAAGAGTAACTATCAATGACTCTGTTCATTTTTGTAATCCTATTGTTTCGGTTTCGGTGATTGTTTAGCTAAGAGAAGCATTCAGCTATTTAACTAGTACAGCTTGGCGTAAATATACCTACTATTTCTTAGGAAAACTAATAGTTAATCCGCTAGCAGCCTAACAGTGGATAAACTCACGCCGAAAAGTACTAGTTGAACCTTGCCTGCTATTCGGAAGCTGACCTCAGCTAAATGTGCGGGTAAACTCGCCTTTGTGAAAGTATTGTAATCTCAATTTTCTAGAAATATGCCTTAGCTTGGAGTTAATTAACTCTGGCTTTGATTTCTCCGTCTTGAGTAAGTTTCGGCTCGTTTAACTACCACGAGTTAGAGCATCAATTGCTTGATGAAATTCACAAGCAGTTCTCTGAAAGTTGGAAGAGCATCTGGACTCCGGTATCTCTATTGCGGCAATGCCAAGCAATGTTGAGAACAAATCCGCTCCTCGCTCTAAAGATTTCCTAAACACCTTTTATCTTCAAAGGAGTGAAAATATGCAGAGTCAAATCTGTTCAAACCCACAACTTCAGAATGAGCTTGTCCACAATAGTCCAGAGCCTGAAGTCTTTCAGCTCAGAACCCAGCTTCTGAGTAAAGGGAGAAGTGACTATACGTTGGCTAGTACTGATCTCATGAGTATCAGAATCAAATGTTTCGCCCAGGGGGGAGAAAACGCTCTTCACGCCCATCCTGCTGAGGATCACTCCTTTATCGTCCTAGATGGAGCGGCGAGATTCTCCGGCAAGGACGGTGAGATTGGCGTACTGACGAAAAATCAGGGCATTATGCTTCCCAAAGGCTGTTACTACAAGTTTGAAAGCTGCGGAGATGAACCTCTGGTTATGCTACGAGTAGGGGCGCAAAAAGAAGAGATTGAGACTTATCGGATTGGTCCTGATGGCAAGCCGTTGCCTGGAAAATCCAAGGAAAACAACTACGAGGCAGGTGTCCCAATTGAGGGGCTTTATTACGAGTAGTGGCTAGTAGAAAATACGTGCTGGTATCGACTCCAGCGCGTATATTAATAGCGCTTCACTTAGGGCAAATCCAGACAAATAAACTGTCATTGATTCAGGGAGCTACAGCTTTATGACTGCAACTTTTGATCTTCAAGCAATTAATGTCATCAACTGCTCAAGTATGGATGACTTTCAAGAGCAAATTCTTTCCATCTATGAGCGGATTGAAGAAGATGGATTTGCGATCGTTCAAGGATGGGATACCTCAGACGAAACCTTCAAAGAGGTTGTTCAGTTTTTTGGTCATATTCAAGATCATCCTAATGCAGATGATTTCGGACTCGTCAAATTGAAACCTGTACGTCCCAAAAAAGCAGAGCATTCCTACGATCGATCGCCAGCCCATACCCCAGGTGATTTTTTACCCCATACAGATGGTGCTTATCTAGATGGTTTTGCTGTTATAAATGGCAAAGTCGTCAGGGTTAATCCTCCAAGTTTTTTAATATTGCAGTGTATCCGACCAGCAGAACAGGGAGGAATTAGCTTCTTAGTCGATGCTCAGGAAATTTTTGAACGGCTTTGGGTTGAAGAACCAGAACACGCCAAAATAGTTATTCAACCGAGAACTGTGAGTTATTGTGCCGGCGTAGACTTTTCAGCCCATTGTCCTCTCTTCGAACAGCTTTCGGAAGAACGGTGGCGAGTTCGTTTGCGCTCTGATTTGATGTATATCGAGCCTTGGGCTTATTCTTCAGTGAAACATGTTGTTGAGAATTATCTTTTTAATCCAAAGTTTCGCAAACTTCATCGTTTGACCGAGGGGCAAATACTGATCGCGGATAACCACCGTGTTCTTCACGGTCGCGATGCAATTATCTCGGATAATGTTAATCACTCTCGGTTACTAAATAAAACTTGGCTTTGGGATGCTTCAACAGAGCATTTATTATCTTTTAGAGATTTACCCCCAGATCCGAACAGCTTTAAGGCTTTTGAGAAGCATCATCCTTTAAATATAGACGTCGCGAATAAGACGCTTAGACCCATTCAAACGGGGATTAAAACCAAATCAAAAATCTGGAGTTTAGACTAATATCAAGCATAGGTTTTGTTGATTAAAATTTCAGAGCAAAACCGCTAGGTGGTTCGTGATTTTTAATGCAGTCTAAACTTTCCAAAAATAAATCGGGTGCAATATGTCTAACGCTAGTGATTCTTTCATTCTCATTAGCCTTACAGTTGTCTCTTTTGTTCTCAGCTATTTTGGAGCATCCGTGGGTCTTGTCCTAGGCAGTGTTCGCCTTCCTTTGCTTGTATATGCGTTGGGTTCACCCCTTAGCGCAACAGGTACAAACCTCGCTATCTCGTCTATGGGGGCGATGGCTGCCACTTATTTCCACATGAGACAAGGTCGTATTAATTTTAGGCTGCTCTGTACGATTGGTATACCTTCAGTGATTGGTGCTGTTCTCAGCGTTCTTGCCTTAGCGCATATGAAGCATCATTGGCTTAAGATTCTCCTGGGAATTATGCTTATTCACTCGGGTTATCAAATGACTAATTCTCCAAAACATAACCCAAGTAAAAAAAGGCGCTCATTTCGCTCTAGCCTGATCACTGAGGGAGTAATAGGAGTAGCCATAGGCGCACTATCCAGCGCAGTCGGTCTGATGCTTAGCAGCATAAGGCTACCTGCAATGATTCAAGTTTTGCGTGTTGAACCTAAGGAAGCAATTGGCACAAATCTTGCTATTAGTTTCTTTACTGGGATTGTGGGTGCAGTAGCCAGCCTGTGTGTTTCAGAAGTCAACTTACCCATTATTTTATCTGTCGCACCAGCTACATTGGCAGGTTCTTATCTCGGTGCCCGATTCGTTGCCAAGATAGACCCCTTAAAACTCCGCAAGATACTGACTTGGACTCTAATCGGATTGGGGATATTCATGATTGGTGAGAGCCTGCTGCCGAAGATTCCTGCTTAAAGAATCAGTTGTACTGTCAGCTTAATCGAACTCTGAAATCAATCGGTGATTTTTGAAGTATTCCCTTCATAGTTGATACTCAAAAATACCGTCAGCAACCCTTTTTTTGGAAATCATTATCCGAAAAAAGCAGACCAATTCAGTTTATTTTCAAGAAAAAAATGCAAGTTTCAAAGAACCTCAAAGAAGATATCTACCTTGAAGACACTACCCTGAGAGACGGTGAACAAGGCCCTGGCATCGCCTTCCCGAAGGAGGTCAAGATTGCTATCCATGATTTGCTGGTAGCTGCTGGAGTGCGATGGATCGAAGCTGGTATTCCGGCCATGGGTGGTGAAGAACTCGACACACTTAAAACTTTGCTGGCACGCGGAAGTGATGCCACCTTAGTTGCTTGGAGTCGTGGTCTTCGTTCCGATGTTGCATTCACCTTGGATATTGGCTTCAAAGCTATTCACATTGCACTACCGACCTCGACAATACATCTTGAAAGCCGCCTGAATCAGGATCGGAAGTGGCTGCTTGACCGTGCTAAGGAAGTAGTGAACTACGCCAAGGAGCGAGGTGCTTATGTGTCGATCAGTGCCGAAGATGTTGGACGCACTGAGATACCGTTTTTACAAGACTATGCCTGTACTGTTCTGGAGGCCGGCGCAGACCGCCTTCGCCTCTCCGACACGATCGGAATTCTCACCCCTGAGCAATATGCACAGCGAGTTCGAGCGGTAAAAGAGGTGTGCGACATCGAGTTGCAGTGCCACACCCACAATGACTTTGGTCTTGCTGTAGCGAATGCGTTAGCCGGTCTGGAGGCTGGAGCTCGTTCCTTCCACGTCACAGTGAACGGGATCGGGGAGCGAGCAGGAATGGCTGACTTAGCCCAGGTAGTGATGACTCTTAAGTGCCTCTATGGAGTTGAGCTAGGAATTGACTCTAAGCAGCTTTCATCCCTTAGCAACTTTGTTGCCGAGGCGGTTCATCAGCGAGTTGTCCCATGGCAACCCATTGTAGGGGCACATGTTTTCGCACACGAGTCAGGCATTCACGCTAAGGCTATGCTCAGCAATGCAGCAACCTTTGAGCCGTTCCCTCCCGAATGGGTAGGTGGTTGTAGGCACTACGTGATCGGAAAACACTCAGGTCGGGCCGTTTTACAATTCGTGCTGAAGGAGAACGGCATTGATGTAGCGATTGAGGAACTCGGCCCTTGCATGGATGCCGTTAAAGATGCCGCAACTCGGCAAGGGAGATCACTAACTTCAGAGCAGGTTAAGGAAATCTTTTACCAAGTCCAAAGGAGTCAGGATTTCGCATTGTCGGAAAAGTAAAACTGTGAACACTCAGTTAATTTGCTCCTAGTGGTCTGTATTCAAAAGTTCAAAAAACGGGTGCCCTGACTATGGCAATGAACGTCACGCAAAAGCTGATCAAGTCTCATCTCGTTTCAGGCAAAATGACTCCGGGTGAAGAAATTGGACTGAAAATCGATCAGTCACTTACCCAGGATTCTACAGGGACGATGGTCATGCTTGAACTGGAGGCCCTGGGGATAGACCGTGTCAAAACCGAGCTTTCCGCTCAGTATGTAGACCACAATCTCCTGCAAACAGACTATAAGAATGCAGATGACCATCTGTTTCTCCGTTCCGCCTGTCAACGTTTCGGCATCTGGTACAGCCGACCGGGTAATGGCATAAGTCATCCCGTCCACATGGAACGCTTTGGCATTCCAGGCAAAACGCTGATTGGTTCCGATAGTCATACTCCCGCCGCCGGCTCTTTGGGGATGTTATCGTTCGGCGCAGGTGGCCTTGATGTGGCAATGGCGATGGCTGGCGAACCGATGTTTATCAAAATGCCAAAAGTTCTAGGTGTCAAACTCATCGGTCAATTACCTGATTGGGTGAGTGCAAAGGACGTCATCCTAGAAATGTTGCGGCGCTACAACGTACACGGCTGTCGGGGCATGATCGTCGAATACTACGGGTCGGGTCTTGAAAACCTGAGAACTATGGATCGGCACGTTATTGCCAACATGGGTACCGAGTTGGGGGCAACAACAACCGTTTTTCCGTCTGATGCAGAAGTCAAGCGTTTCCTTACGGCTCAGGGTCGTGGTGAGGATTGGGTCGAGCTGATCGCTGATGACGGGGCAGAATATGACCTGTATGACGAAATCAACCTTTCTGAGTTAATTCCCCTAATTGCTTGTCCCAGCAGTCCAGGCAATGTCGTCCCCGTTCGAGACGTGCAAGGGAAGCCGGTCAATCAAGTTGTCGTCGGTTCATCCGCCAACCCTGGATTGCGCGATTTTTGGATCGTCAGCCAACTTGTTGAAGGACGCGTCGCCCACGATCGCGTCTCGTTTGATATCAACCCAGCGTCCCGTCAAATGATTGAGACGTTAGCGGTGGTGGATAACGCCTTTTTCAATCTGGTTCATGCTGGGGCGCGTTTCCACCAAGCTGGTTGTATGGGGTGTATCGGGATGGGTCAGGCTCCTGCCTCGAATCAAATTTCTTTGAGGACGATGCCGCGTAACTTCCCAGGGCGATCGGGAACTGCGGATGATCGGGTCTATCTATGCAGTCCCGAAACAGCCGCAGCGTCAGCACTCACGGGAGAAATTACCGACCCGCGCGACCTGGAAAAAATCTATGACATGATTTATCCAAAGTTTGTGCCGCCAGAAAAAGAGATCGTTAACACGGAAATGCTCGTGCCGCCGTTAGAGGATGGCAGCACAGTCAAGTTGGAGAAAGGACCAAATATTCAGTCCTTCCCACAACTCGATCCATTACCCAATCAGGTTTCGGTTCCAGTGCTCCTGAAAGTGGGGGATAACATCTCCACTGATGAAATTTTGCCGGGTGGCGAACGTGTACTGCCGTTTCGCAGTAATATTCCGGGTACTAGCAAATTTCTCTACTACCTGAAGGACGCAACCTTTTGGGAAAGAGCAAAAGACGCTAAACAGCAATGGGGCGGTCATGTTGTCGTTGCAGGCAATAACTACGCACAAGGTTCTAGCCGAGAGCATGCTGCGATCGCACCCAAATACTTAGGACAGGTGGCTGTAATAGCTAAATCCTATGCTCGGATTGGTTGGCAAAATCTCATTAATTTCGGCATCATGCCTTTAGAATTTGTCAATCCTCAAGATTACGACACCATCGAGCAAGGTGATGAAGTCGAAATTATTGGATTACGTGATGCTTTAACAGAAGGGCGACTCATTTCTGTTAAAAACAAGACCAGTAATCTCATCTACGCAATGACGCACAGCGTCAGCCCTCGCCAGTTGAAAATCTTACTCTGTGGCGGGAGCATCAATGAATTTAAACAAAATAAGAGTAACCGAGATGACAGCTGATTAATCAATCATCACTAGAGCGTCGGTTCAATAAACAGAAGTAGCTTTGTGGGAGTAATGGGATGAATATAGGGTTAACTTATCCCTATCTCCCTAACTCCTATACAGAATTACTTTTTATCTGTAGCTACCAAGGATTCCACATTCTCTGTGAGGACTTTGTTCCGAATGGTTTTGGTGATATCAACACTACCTGAAGAAGCTTCATGTGCTCATAAAAATTGTTTTCTTGATTGTAGTATTAACAACACTACAACCCTGAGAGACATGACAATATGAAAGGAACAAAAATTATGGAATTAGTTGAAATGAAATCAAGTGTAAAGAGAGTAAATACATTTTTAGATCTTCCCTTCAGAACCCAAAAACCACGAAAAAATGGATTAACTATATTGATAGATAATGGAATATCGACACAGCATTTTTTTGATGTAGTTGACAGTTGTAGAGAATTAATTGACATAGTCAAATTTGGCTGGTGTACTTGTTTGGTTACGAAAGATATAGACAAGAAAATACAGTATCTCTTGTCTAAGCGAGTGGAATTTTACTTTGGAGGAACTCTTTTTGAAAAAGCGTTTCAGCAAGGGAAACTAGATTCTCTCTATGAATACTTTAAGCAGTGTGGTTGTATATATGTAGAAATTTCAAATGGGACAGTTGCCCTAAGCAACCGGGAGAAGGCAAAGTATATCTCAGATTTTTCAAAAGACTTTAATGTTTTTAGTGAGGTTGGTTATAAAGATCCACAAAAATCACAGGATTTAGCTCCCGAAGAATGGATCGAATATATTCATGAAGATATCGAAGCCGGGGCATTGAAAGTTATTACAGAAGCTAGAGAAAGTGGGCGGAGTGGAATTTGTTCAGCAGATGGAAGTATCAGGTATGGATTAATACAGGAAATCTTAAAATCGGGAGTTAATCTTGAGGATTTAGTGTTTGAAGCTCCTAATAAAGCACTACAGGTTTATTTCATCAAACAGTTGGGTGCAAATGTAAATTTAGCCAATATTGCCTTTGATGATGTTATTGGTCTAGAAACTTTGAGACTGGGTCTGCGCTCAGACACTTTAAATCTGTTTGAAGGAGTATTAGAGCCTATCCGAAAAATCAATGCGGGCGATCGCGCTTGCCAGCAGCTCCAACACCTGCAAAACTCTAAACCAGGCTAGAGGCATGAAAGCTACTTTGGCTCCAAGGTAGTGAAAGGGAAAGAAATGACACTCCCCGGACTTTAACGAAGTCGAGTCCAGGGAGTGTCAAAGCCTAACTTACCTCGGTCTGTGGGATTACGTACCTGTCGCCTGTGTTTCCCCCTCTACTCCTGGTTTACCTACAGTTTAGAGAGCATTCGGTTTTGGCGATCGCTTATTGTCCAATCCAGGCAAATGGATAAAGTCGAGCTGTTAGCGATCGCCTTTAGGCGAGAGATCAGCCGGCATCTGGATCAATTAGCCCTATGCATATTTTTGTTGATTAGTCATAATGGCATGCGAAAGCTACGGTTAAGTAGGATCGCATCCTTAGATAGATGACAATCATGGACGAGAATTTATTCGAGCAGGCACATAGCAGACCTATAAAGCCAGACATCCACCGCACAGAGGATGTTCAGGTTCAGATCGAGGACGATCGCACTGGCATGACGGTTGAGACTCTCAAACGAGCCTTTGCAGATAACCTTTACTACGTCCAGGGCAAAAATGAGTTCTTAGCCACGCCCCACGATTACTACATGGCTCTGGCTTATACTGTGCGCGATCGGCTACTGCACCGATGGATCAACACCACTACAGCATACATCGAGAAAGATGTCAAGACGGTTCATTACCTGTCGGCAGAGTTCTTGATGGGTCGCCAGTTGGGCAATAACCTGCTCAACTTGGGTCTGTACGAACGGGTTCAGCAGGCCATCCATGAGTCTGGACTCAACCTTAATGATCTAAGGGCGCTCGAAGCAGAACCTGGACTGGGCAATGGAGGTCTGGGGCGTTTGGCAGCTTGTTTCCTAGACTCCCTGGCTACCTTAGAAATTCCGGCAATTGGCTACGGGATTCGCTACGAATTTGGCATCTTTGACCAGCGGATTCAGAATGGTGCTCAAGTCGAACACCCTGACAAGTGGCTCCGCTTCGGAAACCCCTGGGAAATCCGACGCCCGGAATTAATGGTTGAGGTAGAGTTCGGGGGACACACAGAAGGCTACCTCGATGAGCATGGCGAATATCGAGTGCGTTGGATTCCAGAGCGACACGTTGTGGGGACACCTTACGATACGCCAGTGCCTGGGTACAACAACAATACAGTGAATGTCCTGCGCCTCTGGCGTGCTGGTGCCAGTGAAGAGTTCGATTTTAAGGTTTTCGACAGCGGTGACTATGTCGGTTCCGTAACTAACCAGATCTTCTCCGAGACTATCTCAAAAGTCCTCTATCCCAACGACAACACCTCCCAAGGTAAGCAACTCCGGCTAGAGCAGCAGTATTTCTTCGTCAGTTGTTCTTTGCAGGACATCATCAATACTTATCGGCGAAACCACCAAAATTTTGACCAATTTCACCAGAAGGTAGCCATCCAGCTAAACGACACACACCCCTCCATTGGTGTTGCCGAGTTGATGCGGCTTCTCGTGGATAAGTACAAATTGGGTTGGAACCGAGCCTGGTATATCACCAGAAACACCTTCGCCTACACCAACCATACGTTGCTGGCAGAAGCTCTGGAGCGCTGGCCAGTGAGTCTGTTCGAGCGCCTCTTACCAAGGCACTTGGAGATTATCTATGAAATCAACCGCCGCTTCCTGGATGAGGTACGTGCCCGGTATCCAGGTGACACAGACCGAGTAGGCCGAATGTCCCTCATCGAGGAAAATCATGAAAGGTACGTCCGCATGGCGCACCTGGCCTGTGTAGGTAGCCATTCCATCAATGGAGTGGCGGCGCTGCATACGGAATTGCTCCAGCAGGATGTCCTACGAGATTTCTACGAGTTGTGGCCAGAAAAGTTCAATAACAAGACCAACGGGGTGACACCGCGTCGGTGGCTGTTGTTGAGCAATCCTCAGCTGTCTGAGCTGATTACCGAGAAGATTGGCTTGGGTTGGGCGACTCAGCTCGATCGGCTCAAGCAGTTAGAAGCGTTTGCTGATGATCCAGAGTTTTGTAAACGTTGGCGTCAGATTAAGCAAGAGCGCAAGCAAGACTTGGTGGAGTACATTCTGCTCTACAACGACGTTGAAGTCGATCCGAATTCCCTGTTTGATGTCCAGGTGAAGCGGCTTCACGAATACAAGCGTCAGCTACTGAATGTGCTGTACATCATTACGCTGTACAACCGCATTAAAAAGAATCCAAACATTGATATCCTGCCCCGAACCTTTATTTTTGCAGGGAAGGCAGCTCCTGGCTACTTCATAGCCAAGTTGGTTATCAAGTTAATTAACTCGGTGGCAAAGGTAGTCAACAACGACCCTGATGTACGCGATCGCCTCAAGGTCGTGTTCCTGGAGGGCTTCTCTGTGTCTCTAGGCCAACGAGTTTACCCCGCGGCAAATCTCTCGGAGCAAATCTCCACGGCAGGCAAGGAAGCCTCCGGAACGGGCAACATGAAGTTCGCGATGAACGGGGCGCTCACCATCGGTACGCTAGATGGTGCCAATATCGAGATTCGCGAGGCGGTGGGGGAAGAGAATTTCTTCCTTTTCGGTTTAACTGCCCAGGAAGTCTACGCCCTGAAGGCTAAGGGATACAACCCGATGGACTACTACAACACTAATCCGGAACTACAGGAGGTAATGGATCGGATTGCTTCGGACTACTTCTGTCCGGATAATCCCAATCTGTTCCAGCCGCTGGTAGATTCGCTGATGCAAAAAGATGAGTATCTGCTCTTCGCAGACTACCAGTCTTACATTGATTGCCAGGAGCAGGTGAGCCAAGCCTACCGCAACCAAGAAAACTGGACTCGGATGTCGATTCTCAATACGGCTCGTATGGGCTTTTTCTCCAGCGATCGCACGATTCAGGATTACTGCCAGGATATCTGGCAAGTGGAGCCAGTCCAGATTGAGCTGAAAGAGTACAGCCAGGAAGCCGCCGGCTTGAAGGTAGTACAGCCGCCTGTTACCTTCTAAATGCAACCGATAAGGCAGCCTTGGTGAGTGGAAAGCCTTTGTTGTTTCCTAGAAAAAACTGCAATTTTATAGCGGTTTTCAGCTGTATGTACTGTATGGTAGGGCACGATATTATCGTGCCCTCAGGGTCTAGTTACTAGCCCCTATTGTCTGGATGCGATCGCATAACTATTCTGGAAGTCTGTAAGATTTTAAAAAATCTTACCGCAAGGCTGAAGTTGCTTTAAGCGTCCCATTTTATGACCGAGTAGAAAAAACAGCGCCTTCTAGAGCAAAG
>DATNPI010000466.1:0-15969 GCA_036703325.1 Coleofasciculaceae cyanobacterium | reverse complement strand
GCTGTAGCAGCAAGCGGCTATAGGGGTGTCTTAGTCTGTGACGGAGAAAAGCCTCGACTAGAACTGGATGTTCAAGGGTTATCGGGCAAAATCTCTATAGAACTGTAAAAAATTTCTTTCCCGTAGATCCAAACTGACTAAGTCAGCGTATAAGCGATTAGGCATAAAAAATTGCATATTTATCGGCTAGCTTTTTGTCAGTAGTCAGTAGAATTCGAGAGTCACAATACAGGAGTCAGGAGTTTCATTCTGACTCCCGTATTGTGGCTCCTAGCTAGCTCCCCTCTCCTACGTTTATAGCCCACTTTCCGCACCCTCAACTGTCACAATCGGTTTTTACCTGTTTTTATCAAGTAATAAAGCTATAAATTATACTTTGACACCGTATATAAACGGTTAAAAAACGCTTTAAAGGTATAATTTCTAACTTTAGAAATAGATTTTCCTAAGTAATTATGCTGTGTGACACCTCAGGGTGCGGAATGTGGGTTATAGCGATTCTCAGTTGAATGCAATACACCAAGAGTCCCCCTTGTCTTCCTTGTCTCCAACCCGAATCTGTGTACCTCATCAAGCGTGAGAACTGCTATATTTACGCCCACCTACTTATCAGGCGACAAGCGACTCGAATTGTTCTAGTTTCGATGCTTCCGCAACTTTAGCAAAACCAAAGATTCGAGGGGTTTGACCTGTTTCAATTAGAACGTTTTTAACTTCCATGTTGGATACATTTGTCAGATTCCTGCCGCTGAGAAGAGCAATAATGGAAGCTATGCCCAATCCCTGACCAACAGCAGCATTAAATTCAATAATCCTGCCAGCCGCAGGTGCAAAACCCTTAAACCCAGAAGCCGGGCTGACAACTGCAAGGTTAGGAACATCCTTGATTAGTGTGTGCTGGATGCCAATATTGAAGATAGGCAGATCAAAGCTGACACTTGTGAACCCTTGTGCCTTAGCCTTCTCGCCAATACCTGGGATACCACCTCGCACATCAAAATGATAAGCAAATGTACCCAATGCCTCGTGGGGAGGGACGCCGCCCATGAGCATACTTGCGCCAGTGAGAGGTTGTACAACACCAGTAATATTGCCCGCGTGTCTAATGTAAAGTTCAGAGGCGGGCTTGACAGAGGTAGCCCCAATACTCTTCATCCACTTTTCGACGAAAGCCATCTCCTGTAGCATCTTAGGAGTGGGCTTGGCACCCCTTCTAGCAAGTTCCTCTGCTTCAGTGCCGTTGACAGAACACAACAGAGCATTCCAGGAAAGCCTGCCATCAGGAAGAATGGCAATATTCGCCCTATCTAAGATTGCACCACTTTCATAGAGAGATAGCTTCTTTCCTCTGAACGAGTGGTAGGCTACAGATAGAGCCGAGGCGCGGATGTCGATATGATCGCTGCCTGCCCACAGAGTTTTGAGATTGCCATAGGAATCGACCATGTCCTTCCTGAGTCGTTCAGCTAGCTTAGAATCAAAGCCCGCAGCATGCTGAAGATAATTTTGAGCCTGTGCATCAGCAGGGTTAGTGAAGCGTTTGAGATAGTTATACTCTAGCTCCTTGAGTCTTCTATCACTAATTCCCTCCGTTTCGAACACCAGAGTGACAGGTAGTTCTGATTCGGGTAAGCCAAATGTCTCAAATCCCTTTAGTTTCCCAACCCCAGCGGCTTGTGCCAACTCGGCATTTACAGTAGAGTCTATGAACTGTTTGCCCAAAAAGGGCCCTCCCTTGGTTGGCTTGATCCCAATTATTCTCTGACCCTCTTTAAGGACTGACTCGATCTCAATTTCTCTGATGAGAGCAACGCCAGCCTCTTGCATCATCTTCCGAAGAGCAGCATCAGCTTTGCGGGGGTCAAGACCAATGTAGGCAACACCAGCCCGCTGCAAGAATTCTTTGTATATGGCGGGTGGTGCCCCAAAGGGTTCTAGATTGAGGGCTATTTGCAAATCTCTCGAAATTTGGCTCCGATCAAGATAGGCAAGACCTCCCCTGACTAGATGGCCACCGACGCCCTCCTGTTTACTCCCTTTAGACATTAGCAGGACTCGCGGATACTTTAAGGTTCGGCGACGATACTCCCTAGCAGCACAGATAAGCGCTAGGATACCAGGCAACTCATCACCAAATCCAATGACATCGTAAGAGCTTTCATCACCTGCCATTGTCACCAACCTCATTTTGTACTTATTTGTCCACAATAATTATCTCCTTAGGAGGATGTTTCCTCCTAGCAAAACCTCCTTTGCCTGATTATTTGCTTGCGGAAGTGATGCTACCCTCTAGCTTAATCACCGAACCTGATGTGTTTGTGCGATAGATCCAGGGGTGTTGCCCAGTAGCGACAGTGACTTGCCAGCCAGGAACTGGCATCTGAGTACACGCAACTCCAGAGTTACGCACTCCTAGGCAGTTATCCGACCAAGTTCGCGGTTGAGAATGGACAATCCGGAGAGCAGAGGTTGGCAACCCCGACTGCTGCGAGGCATACTGCAACACGGACTTACCAACAGAAGGTGATAAGGGAGTGCTAGTTTGAACAGACTGGTACATTACCCCTGTGGTGTTTGATGGTACCTGACCAACGCTGAAGTGCAAGATACCTGTAAAGGCCAGAGCCTGAAGAATCAGACGGGGCTGGATCGCTTTTTTCTGAATCGTGGCTGTGGTAGAGCCTTGAGTATTGATGTCTTCCATCGCAAGCCTCGCAAGTGAGTGCATGAATCTGAGAGCGTACTTATTGATAGATAACAGCACCCCGATTCTGAGCAGCTCCAGAAATACTAAAAACTTTTTTTCTGAAGCTTGAATTCTAATGCACTTGCAGAAAGTTTTGGCCCGGAAAGTGAACTAATTATTAGAGCAGATGCTACCCTCCCGCAACGGGAAGGGCTATAGCAACGGGATGCTCCTTTTCGGAGTACGCCCAACAGTTTTCCTATCTGGGTACACGAATGTGTCACACAGACGCTTTGCTACTGTCGCACTCCAAAGAGCGCTTACTGCAAACGCAAAATGTTCAATGGAAAGCTAGACACTTAGACCTTGGCAATTGGTTCTGCAATCAAACGAGGAATTATTAGCTATTAGTCCTTAGTCGATGACACTTCGGATAGGGACGCTAGACCCAGCCTGGGGTGTAGTTTGATGAAGTGCCTAGTTATGAAAGCCTACGCTTGGGACTAGGTATGTACCGAACTACTATTGATTAGTGACTAATGATTAAGGACTACCTAAGAATCTCTGTGTTTTAGAACCCGTGTCAATGCTTCTTCGTGCAATTTTAAGGTTTTTAGTAAACTATATCTTAACCGGGAAAATAGTGAACTGCCATCAAGCTTCTGTGAAAATTAGGTAACGGTTGCTTAAATTAATTATGTTGCTCCGACTCGATCAAGGTAATTTAGCAGTGTCTCGCGGATAGGTAGCAAGTTTTTGTAGCGCTGCATATCAAGGGGAATCTGTTTGACTGCCTGGGCTAGATTGTGAGCGATCGCTGGGTCATCCTCAAGCACATAGAGAGGATGCACATTGGTACGAATTGTAAAGAGGATGTTGCTACTTACCCTAAGCCGCCGCAGTGTCTGACGCTCCACTCTGATCCAAAGCTTTTCTCCAGCATTTGTAGCGTCTATGGTACTATCTAAGCCCTGTTTTCCCTTGTCTTGCGCTAAAAAGAGTTCTGGCGAATCAACAATACTCCAATTCACTCGCCAAGCTGGATGATCGGGTTTGAGGCGATTGAAGAAATTATCTACAGGGCGTTCCAGTTTGTCATGGTATCCAGGAACTGGAGAGTGGATTTGAGCCATTGGACGACCAAATTTTTCCCGGAGTCGCCAACGCAAGGGAAAGCAGAGGGAGGCTGCCGCCAGAATATAGCCATCCGGACTTGGTTGCATGAGCAACAAATCCTCCTGCACCAAACGTCCCGCTAAATCAAGGGGAGCTGCCTCAAAGTCCCTAATATCCCAACTTTGCCCAGTACTGATGTTTTCAACTTTTGTAGCCTGTCGTCGATAGTGTTGGGGAAATTGCTCAAGCAGGTGGTCAAGCAGTAAGTCCAACACCTCTTTTTGACTGGATTGGCTCTCTGGAAGGCTGGCAAAAACATCTGAATATTGGCTTTTTAGCAGCTTTTCTTTAAGCGCCAGTTCGTCGGCAAAGTGTTCGTCAATTTCAATCCAATCTCGTAGATTTAGCGCTTTCAGTCCTAGGCTCATCCGCCACTGTCCGTCAGCAAATGGTAGATAAGTTAGTGGATTAGTCATTAGTCTTTAGTTATTAGTTATTAGTTATTAGTACAGGATTTCATCAGTTGATAGTGGACTGAAGGTAACTCAAAACTATCTCAGTATGTCGCTCAATTTGCTAAGGATTGGCGTAACTCTCTACTAATAACCAACGACTAATGACTAATGACTAATCAACCCCCAATTCCCAGACGAGCTGCTACGGCAGGAGTCAAGGGGATAAGAGTTGCCACCATCAAAAACAGCGCTACTAAACCCCAAATTGCTCTGGTATCATCGGGTTCTGTGATTTCATTGAGGCTGGGACGCTCCAAAGACCGCTGCAAGAACAGAATGACGATCGCCCAGTACAAAACAATCGGATTTGCTGGATTCACTAAAGCGACAATTCCTAAGACAACCAGCGTTGCAACCGTCGCACGTCGAGCGGTTTTGCGTCCGTAGATTGCCTGGACAACTCGCCCTCCATCCAGCTGTCCTGCTGGCATCAAGTTCAATGCTGTTACCACCAAGCCCAACCAACCGATAATCGTCAGTGGGTGAACATCAACTAGCGTCGCTTGCAGGGAAGCACCAAGGAAAACCCGTGCAATTACTCCCACCAAAACTGAACCTTGGAAAAACTGAGCTGGCACCTGAAATGTACTGCCGTCATGAGAAAGTATCAATCCCCCAGTGAACATTAGTAGGGAAACAATGCCACCTGCCGCCGGCCCTGCTATGGAAATATCAAATAAGGCTGTCCGGTGTGGTACTAAAGATTCAAAGCGGGTAATGGCCCCAAAAGAGCCGATTTGCCAACTAGGAATGAAAAACGGCAGGCTGATTCGCACGTTATGACGCTGCGCCTGCCACCAATGACCGAGCTCATGAGCGGCGAAAATCGTCCAAACCCCAGCACTGAGGGGCAGTACTTCCCGAAACCGTTCCGGGTTGTTGAAGAAATCAAAGTTAAGCAGCAACCCAGATGCTTCTAAGGTAGTGGCAATCGTCGCAATGAGCAGGACAACGGCCAGAATTTTCTGGGGTACTGTTGCGGGTTGTGGATCGTTGCTACTGGGAAGAACAATGACCACGGGTTTACCTTCAGGGCTTTCAACTAAAAATAGTCGATAGCGATCACCAACCCGTTCCTCTAAACTTTTCGATAAACGGGAATATACGTCCTCTGGCTCTCCGCCTCGCATATTACCCTTGAAAATCACTCCTTCCTGATAGGGAATTGTTTCCGTAGCAAAGAAAGTATCGATGCCGAAAATTCCTTGAAGGCTTTTGAGGTCTTCATCAGGAATCGGAACGACTTCCATCATTGCGGGATTAGTGCCCTCTGAGGAGGGTCTTAAATTTTCAGTAGTTCCTGAAACTGGCGCATCAGGCTTTTGAGCATCGCTCGATTCTTGCTTGTCAGTTAACAGCCTCTTAGCACGCTCTTGCAAAACAGCATCCTGACCAGCAGCACGCAACTGCTTGCCTAAGATGATGTATAACCCGGCGGAAGCGACCAACAAAAAAAGAACACCGACGATATTGAGATAAATCCCAGCAGCAAACAAGCCAAAAAATAACAGCCAGGGAACCGTCAATACGACGGACTGCAACCAGGCTAAGATGCCCAGTTTGCCGTAAGAACGGGCACGGTTGAAGCCCCAACCCAGGACACCCATAGCTACCAGAATGAGTAAAACAGTTGCAGTAGTCTCTGATCCATTAAACATTTTTTAGCTATTAGTTGTTAGTTATCCATTATTGGGAAAAACGTCGGAACGAGAGCGTTGAGTTTTAAATAAAAAGCTTCCCTCTTAACTTTTAACTCTTAACTGTCAACTCTCTCCACTTCCCTTCTTACAGTTTTGGATAGCGGCTCTGAGATCGCCGTTGTTTTCGGACAGAAGGCGATCGCCTTCTTCCGGATTTAGTCCTGTCCAATGCATCAACAGCGCCAGTTTCACCCGGCGTCCACTGCGCTCTAGTAAGTAACCGCTCTCTTCTCGGCTCAGACTGGTGAGGTCTTGCAGGATTCGCAGAGCACGGTCATGAAGTTTTTTGTTAGTAACAGCCACATCTACCATGCGATTGCCGTAGACTTTGCCGAGGCGCACCATGGCGCTGGTGGAGAGGATGTTCAAAGCCATCTTGGTAACTGTACCGGCTTTCAACCGGGTAGAGCCTGCCAACACTTCCGGCCCAACCAGCAATCGAATATCCAGGTCAGCCTCAATGCTCACCTGATCGGCCGGGACACAGGCAATTAAGATGGTAGTTGCTCCTCGTTGTCGTGCGGCGTTGATAGCACCGTGGACAAATGGTGTAGTGCCACCGGCGGTGATACCGACGACGACATCTAGTTCTGTGACATGGCGATGGGCGATCGCTTCTGCTCCATCCGACAGTCGATCTTCCAAATCTTCAGAGCTACGAATTAATGCTCCAGCACCCCCAGCAATGATTCCCTGTACCAGCTCTGGCGGCGAACAAAAGGTGGGAGGACACTCGGCGGCATCCAGTACTCCCAAGCGTCCACTCGTCCCAGCACCGACATAGAAGAGGCGTCCCCCGTGACTCAAAGCCTGAGCCGTGCGGTCAATCGCTTGCGCTAGTTGAGTTCGGGCTTGTGCGATCGCCTCAAGTGTTTTGGCATCCTCCCGATTAAATAGATCCACCAACTCTAGCGAACTCAGTTGGTCAAGGTTCTGACTGTTAGGGTTGATCTGCTCGGTCAGCAGATGACCCCGCTCCTCCAAATTCTTCATGACTTCCCCTTCCCTCTTCGGACTTTGGACACCCCTAAGCATTGCCGACAAACTCTCTTCTTTTACAACAGTCCTTCCAGCTGACGGCGAATGCGGTCTAAATCAGACATTTCGGGTTCTTTGGGTTTATCGGCATCCACTTGCCAGTCGGTTTGTTCCACGTTTGTTTCCGGCGGCATTGCCAACATTCCTTCTTCAATCAACTCTGAGTCATAATCAGCGCTCAGGCAAAACTCCTCAATCTCCTCGGCTTCCATTTCTTCTACTGTGGCTTCCGGAAAATCCTGCGCTTCCAGCATCACCGCAAAGCGGGTAGCGTCATCCTCTGATTCGAACATCAGTACTTTGTTGCGATCGCCAATCCTAATCGTGTGAATTCCCTCGTTTTCCGTCCGGGCATTAAATAAGAGAACAAATACTCGCTTAGGTGTAACCATAACTCATTGTTAAATTTCAGGGGTACGCGCTTGAACATTACCGTCTTTTCCTAGAATATCTGACTTAAGGACTCGCTACTGCAACGAGGTACTAGGTGCGACGCGACCATAACGGGCAGTAACACTGATAGTTGGATTTTCTTGATTGCACAGCCACGCCCACATCTGGTCACCCAGACAGAAATGCCACCACTCGCCAGGATGACGCCGGAACCCAGCTGAGTACATTACCTCTCGTAACAACTGTCGGTAGGTATGATAGGGCTGTGCTGGCGAACTGGCGTAGTAATCGGGATGAGAGCGAGGTGAGAGTTCATCAATCGCAGAACCCATGTCAACCGTCTGACCTGTGGCATCCACTAGGGTAATATCCACAGCCGCACCCGTACTGTGAGGCGGTGGTGTCATGGGGTTGGGGCTGGGTACTGCCCACAGTTGATAAACTTGCTGCCAAATTGTATCGCGTTGCTCGTCGGATAGCGTATCTGGAGTTAATTTCTGAGACTGAACTACCTCAGCGAAGGTATGGTCTACCATGAACTGTTGAACTGCCACGGGTCGATAGGCATCAAATATCTGGATGCGCCAACCCGGATACTGTTGTTGTAGCTGAACTTGAGCGGTAATGAGGGCCGCCAGGACACTCTGGCGAAGATGATAGGGCGAAGTCTCGCCGTAAGGCGCTCCCAATTTTTCGTAGGGGTGAGGTGACTCCACCGCAAACTGTTCTAGGGGAATCGGTAGGAGCGGCTCTCCACACTCTAAAATAGGAATCTTCTGATAAGGTTTCATGATTCCACTTTGGGCGAAGGGGTAAGTGTTTTTGTTATACCAAGTTGCAGTCAAAGGCAGTATATTCCTATCCTCTCCTCCTACATCCCTGGCCTCCTCTGCTATCCAAAACTACTACGATAGAACGCAACTTGGTAAGCTGCTGTGCATTCAATTTGCACCCATCTACACTTAGGTTTTCTGCCTTCTGTCAGTTGTCCGAAGAAAGCGAAAGCAACTGACCACTGACCACTGACAGAAGACAAAAAGCTAGCAGGTAAATATGCAATTTTTTATGCCTAATAGCTTATTAGGCAGAGCTTCCACTTTCTCCCTTAACCACAGCTGCACCAATCAAATGGGCTAGGCGCAATGCCTCTGGCACTTTCCCGCAATCCGTCAGGCGTTTAAGTACCGAGAAAGTTACATCAGGGCTGGCACCACATACCTGAAAGAAGAAGGGTGGGTGAGCATGAATAGTGCCAGCTCGGTGTAGCAGTTGGAGACGCCGCTCTGGTTGTGGCAAACGATGAATTGCTTGTTCTACAGCACTCAGGTTAGGCCGCCGCCGCATTACGGCTACGCACGGTAGTTTGAGTTGCTCTGAAAGCTTGGGTAAATCAACGACGTTAAAACCGCCGAAAGCAATTCCGTCAAGGAGAACAATATGTAGTTGTGGCAGGAATTTTCGCCCCAACAGTAAACCTAAGATGGCATCTGTCGCATCCCAACCATCTTGCTCTACCTGTCCCCAAACCATTCCCTCAAAGCGAGTGCCTGCACAAACAACACCTGCAATTGATACAGTCCCGCCAGCGTTGCGTAAGAAGGGAGCGTCGTCAAAGCCGATGACGCGAATTACACGATTGAGTCTGAGCAGAGAGTCCAGTTCCATTGTCGAACTGCATTAGGGGACAATTTTGGACTGTCGCATTCTACGGGCTGGAAGGCGCTTCAAACCGATACCGAAAAACCGACTGAGCTACCTGAGCCGTTGCTTCAAGGAGTTTGGAGTCTACCACAGTGTCCTTTGATGTATGGTAGTTTGGGTCTTGCCCCCGGTAGAAGAAGAGGACTGGAACCTTTGCCGTCGCAAATGATTCGTGGTCACTCATTCCCGTGTCCCGGATTGTAGAAACCTTCGGGTTAGCCTTCTGCGCTAAGGTCGTGAGCGACTCGGTTCCACCCACGAAAAGCTGGTCATTCACGCCGACCATATCAAAGTTCAACATTGCCTGGAGATTGGAGAGGAACTGGGGTCCCGCTGCGTTTACAAACGCCTTCGAGCCTCGCAAACCGTCCTCCTCTCCATCGAAGGCGACGAACCAAGCTTGATTAGCCAGTGGCGTATCCTTAAGGCGACGGGCGAGTCCGAGGACGACAGCTGTACCAGAGGCATTGTCGTTCGCACCAGGGGAGTTTGGTACCGAGTCGTAGTGACCGCCAAAGAGTAGGTTCGGCTGCTTCACGTTCGGTAGATGGGCAATGACGTTGTAACCCGTAACAGTTTCTACGCGGACGTTCACGTTGAGACTCGCTTTCGGTGGCTGTGTGCTGTCTTGGTTGAGCAGTGGCTCACCCTGTTTACCCGATAGCCCTAGTACGGGAATGTTCACCTCACCATCTAGTGAGCCGAACAATTCATTGGAGTTAGTATTGACAATTACCAAACCGACCGCGCCAGCGGCCCCTGCGTTACGAGCTTTCTCAAGAAAGCGGATTTCACCACGACGCACGATCGCGATCGCTCCTGTCACATCAACAGCCGCAAAGTCATTCGGTCGTCCGACAGCAGGTACTACGACTAAAGGCGCTGTCAGTTGACCGACTGGCGAACGATTGAGCGCCCGACCCTTAAGTGGCACATCCCCGATGGTGAGAGTGGAGCCGAGATCTTCAAACTTTGGATAAGTAAAACTCCTAAGTTCAGTGACGTATCCGGCTTGACTGTACTCCCTCATCAAGTAAGTACGAGCTTGCTCTGAAGCAGGTGTCCCTGGGACACGCGGGCCGAAACCGACGAGAGCCTGAACATCAGCCTCAGCGCTATCGGGAGTAAGGGTGCCGAATGTTGGCAGACAAACCAAGAGCAATGCCAGAGCTGCCCACCACCAAAAGCGATAAGTAAATAACCTCAACAGTTGCTAACCTTTAAAATCTTTCTTCTAAGCTTGGCATCAGGTTCAATGGTAACGTGACTGTAAACGTTGTTCCTACTCCAACTTCGCTGTGTACGGTGATTTGACCCTGATGTAAGTCCACACATTTTTTCGCGATCGCTAAACCCAATCCCGTCCCCTGGATTGTGCCAACATTGCTAGCTCTGTAGAACAATTCAAATAATCGCTCCCGCTCTTCTGTAGGAATGCCGATCCCTTCATCCCGGATGCGGAAAATAGCTTGACCTGGCTGACGAACTAAGTCAAAACTAACTACACCCCCTTGGGGAGAAAATTTTAATGCATTAGAGAGTAAATTTGTCAAGATTTGCCGCAGCAACTTCTCATCCAGGTTGGCTTGGGTATCGTCACCCTGAGCTGAAAAAACAATTGTAGGGGGAGTGCTTTTAGTCCCACTCGGCTGGCTATCTAAAGTGAATTGCCACTCCTCGACAATCTCACCGCATAAGCTCTCCAAATCCACTTGGGTTGGATTGAACTTGAGTTGTCCGGCTTCCGCTTGACCAATCAGGATCACATCGTTGAGCAGTTGAGTCATATGCTCGACAGAGTACTCAATGCGCTGAAAATGTTTCTGCTTTTTGTCTTCTGACCATTGCTCTCCGTAATTTCTAAGTAATTGAGTAGAAGCCAGAATCGTAGTCAGTGGGGTGCGGAATTCGTGGGAAACTGTGGTGATGATACGCGATTGGAACTCACCCAGTTCTTGTTCCTTTTCCAGAGCATGGCGAATTATTTCTTCTGTACGCCTGCGCTCTACGATTTCAGTTTCTAGTCTCACTTTTTCTTTTTCTAACGCTTTGGCATAAACACGCTCAGTGATATCCTGCAACATCCCGGCAACGCCAGTAATAGCACCACTGGCAACCTGAGTTGGATGGGCATGAATTTCAATCCAACGGCACTCTCCTGCTTTCGTCAAGTATCTCATCTCGTACCGACAAGAGCCTTTTTGACCTTCGAGGAGTGAGTGCCACAGTTCCTGATGAAGTTGCTGCTCATCAGGATGAATATAATTCAGGATATTTGTCCCTAAACTTTCTTCAACCGTGAAACCAGTCAGATTAGTCCAGGCAGCATTGAGAAATGTCCAGTTGCCATCGGCATCAGTCTGGAAAATCACTTCTTTAACGCTTTCAACAACAGATCGATACTGTTGCTCCCTCTCTCGCAACGCTTTCTCTGCCCAACTAGCTTCGATGAGACGACGGACGCGCCGAAGCAACACGGGTGGGTGGATGGGCTTAGTGACGAAATCAGTGGCACCCGCTTCAAAGGCCCAATCAACCGATGCTTGGTCATTAAGCCCGGTGATCATCAACACAGGAGTACTTTCGTCCCCAATCAGCGTTTGCAGTTGGGTGCAGCAAGTAAAGCCGTCCATCACTGGCATCATCGCATCCAGCAACACCATATCGGGTTGCAACCGAGTGTAGGCAGCGAGACATTGCTCTCCATTCCCCACCTCTTCGACCTTGTATCCCTCTTTTTCAATAATTTGACGAAGCATCATTCGTGTGAATCGGTCGTCATCTGCGATCAAGATGAGGGGCGAATTGTTATTATTAGAGGTCATCATCTCTAATCTCCCTGACGCTCTAGAAGCAGCGCCGCCTTAACTCTGTCGTACTCGGATTTGACCTGTGGCATAATTTCTATTGCACTGGTTATAGTTTTAGAGTTCCCAATTCTCTCCAGCTCCTCACAAAGTTTTGAGAGAGTAATTGCACCTAGCGCCGCACTGCTCGACTTGAGGGTGTGAGCAGCTTGTTCCATTGCTGCTGTATCTGTTTGGGTCACAGCTGTGTCCATGAGTTGCAGTAGATTAGGAGAGTCTTCAAGATAAACGTCAATCAATTGAGCCAGGAAGGTAGAAGCGTTTGAACCCATCGTCTGCCCCAAGGCTTGCAATACTTGAACGTCAATTGCTTCTTCAAGTACTGCGACTGGGTTTGTGTTCTCAAGATGAGGCTGAGACTGGGCCAGAGACTGGACTAGCTCCTGCACCCGGATTGGCTTGCTAATGTAGTCGTTCATCCCGGCACTGATGCACTTTTCGCGATCGCCTTGCATAGCATTAGCGGTCATTGCAATAATCCTAGGGCGTGAAGCAGGCGACCATTCCTCACAGATACGCTGCGTCGCTGTCAACCCGTCCATTTCTGGCATATGCACATCCATGAACACGACATCATAGTGCTGACGACGCAGGGCTTCAATCACTTCTAATCCGTTGCCAGCCACATCAGCCCGGTAGCCCATTCGTTCCAACAATTGCAGGGCTAACTGCTGGTTCACCATATTGTCTTCGGCTACCAAAATTCTCAGCGGCAGCCGTTCGGCCATTTTGGGGTCAAGTTGCAGGTGAGGAGGGCGCGATCGCTTGACCTTGATCGGCTGTCCACTTAGGATATGGGTCAAAACATTGTAAAGCTGAGATTGCTTAATTGGCTTGTTCAAGAAAGCCGCAAACCCAACCTCGACCCCTTGAGACTCAGTATCAGGCTTGCCCATTGAGGTCAACATTACTAAGGGCAATCGTTGGCAATTAGACTGCTTGCGGATTTGAGCAGCTAAAGCAAGACCATCCATTCCGGGCATCTGCATATCCAGAATTGCAATGTCAAATTTTTCTCCTCGGGAGAGGCAGTCTAGAGCCTCAGAACCTGACTGTGCAGCCTGGGTGAGCATACCCCAAGATTGAGCTTGTAGGCTGAGAATTTGTCGATTAGTAGCGTTATCATCCACAATCAGCAGCCGCTTCCCTTCTAACTGAGGCTGATACGCCACTTGGTCAACCTGCAATGAGTCAACAGGCGACTCGACGACTACCGTGAAATAAAAGGTGGAGCCTTCGGATTTGGGATTTGGGATTTTAGATTTTAGATTTTTAGGTTGCTCGTTAGTACAAATAGTCTCTGGATTCTTACCCCTATTCCCCAATTTAAAATCAGCCGATGGATTTCCTCCCAACACACCCCCACTCTCAACCCACATCCTGCCGCCCATCATTTCTGAAAGGCGTTTGCTAATTGCTAGACCCAAACCCGTGCCCCCATAGTAGCGAGAGGTAGAGGAATCAACCTGGCTGAAAGACTTGAACAGTCGGTCTATCCGGTCTTTTGGGATGCCGATACCAGTATCCT
Organism: Coleofasciculaceae cyanobacterium; assembly: GCA_036703325.1. Lineage (GTDB taxonomy): Bacteria > Cyanobacteriota > Cyanobacteriia > Cyanobacteriales > Coleofasciculaceae > DATNPI01. Next base: position 2,425 of record DATNPI010000466.1, on the reverse strand, counting down.
TGACGGCGAATTGAATTTCATAGAAGGATGAAGGTTGCAAGTTGCAGGTTACAGGTTCTCCCCTTCTCCCTCTCTCCCCTTCTCCCTCTCCCCCCCTCTCCCTCTCTTCCCCTCTCCCTTTCTCGCCTGCCTCTGCCAGATTCTGGACTGTCACTGAAACCATGACTTCCCCAGAATGAGTGAATTTGACGGCATTACCCAGCAAATTGACTAAGATTTGGCGTAATCGAGTGACGTCCCCCACCACTTGGTTGGGGGTGCCCGGTGCGAATAGGTAGGCTAATTCCAGTTTTTTCTCTGCTGCCTTTGTTGCCACTAAATCGAGGGATTCCTCAACGCAGCTTCGCAGCTCAAAGGGTTGTTCCTCCAAATCCAGCTTGCCGGACTCGATTTTGGAGAAGTCCAGGATATCGTTGATGATAGTGAGTAGCGCATCACCACTACTGCGAATAGTTTCAGCAAAGTTGCGTTGCTGTGGCGTCAGTTCTGTATCGAGTAGCAGTCCAGTCATGCCAATCACTCCATTCATGGGAGTGCGAATTTCGTGACTCATGGTGGCTAAGAATTCGCTCTTCGCCTGAGTGGCTGCTTCCGCTACCCGTTTAGCTTGCTCTAAGGCTAAATTTTGCTCAGTCAATTGCTCTCGCTGACGGGTTTCCTGCTCTAAGAGGTGAGCCTGAGCTAAGGCAATCCCAACTTGGTCTGCAACCGCTTCGAGTAACTCGATTTCATCCACACTCCAGTGGCGGTAAGAGTCACACTGTTGTATTGCAATGACTCCATTCGGTTGCCCCTGATATGAGGTGCGAATCGCCAACATCGACTTCAGCCCAATCTTGGAACACAGGGGTACAGCAGTACAGAGCAGGGGTTCGGCGTAAACGTCAGGGGAGGAGATTGCGCGATCTCGTATGAGTAACTGTTCAATATAGGGGTTGTTAGCAATGGGGAGTTGATAGTCGCGAACCGATTTGTACCCAGGCTCTAAATACTCAGCCATAAAAGGAATCTCTGGAGTTGGCTCGGCGATATAAGTCTGAATCACACAGCGATTCACTCCAAATGTCTTACCAATTTGCGTGGCAGTTGTGTCGAAAATTTGTTTAGTATCTAAGCTCTGGCGAATTTCTTGGGTAATTTGTTTGAGCAATAAAGCTCGCTGGAATTGCTGCTGTAGAGCATTCTCTGCATTCTTGCGCTCAGTAATGTCAATGGCTACGCCCAAGACAGCTGGGATTTCTGAATCTGTGACAAAGAAGGGAATTTTTGTGGTTTGAAAAATCCGAACATTCCCTTGAGCATCAGTAAGGAGTTCTTCAGGAATATGTCTGGCCTGTCCGCTGTTAATCACTTGTAAGTCATCTTCCCGAAACTGCCGCGCTTCTTGGACCGATTTTGTAAAGTCATCATCTTTGTGAGTAAGTAGCTCCTCTACTGAAATCCCGTAAGCCTCAGCAATACTTTTGTTGGCAAGAATAAACCGCCCGTCTTTATTTTTGGAAAAAATAAAATGCGGCACTAAATCAATAACTTGACGCAGTATCCTCTCACTTTCTTGTTGAGCTTCGGTCGCCGCTTTTTGTTCTGCAAGAAGGTGTTTTACCTTGAGGATAAGTTGGTTGAGGGAGGTTGCTAACACACCCACTTCATCTTCAGTGAGTACGGGTGCTTGTAGGTCAAAATTAGCTTCAGTGGACACTCGCTGGGCAACGTTAGTCACAACTTTTATCGGTTGAGCAACAACGCGACTGGTGCAGATGGCTAAAAATGTAGCGGTTACAATTGACATCAGTAGGCTGCAAGCAATGATTCTATATCGAATCACCTCCGCAGCAATTAAGGCAGCTTCTGCCCGCTTATGTTCCTGATAAGAGGCATCAATGACTTTAGTTAGGTCGTCTGCGAGTTCATCAAGCTTGCTCACCGCAGAACTTCTGGAGAAATTTAGAATTAGCTGTTGTGCTGTTTGACTTTTATTGAATCTCAAATTAGGCGGATCGATTTGCCTTAAGAGTTCCTTTACCTGCTGAAAGTATGCTTCTGGTACGTCTTGGTAAGTTTGCAGAAAGCGTGGTATGCCATCAGTAGGGGAATCCTGTTTATAATCTTTACTATTTACATAATATTGCAGTTCTGAAAATGCCTGACTAGCTTTATCAAAAAACACTAAATAATGATAATATCCTTCATATAATAATTCTGGATTATGCGTCAAATTAATTAACTCTAGTTGCTCTATCCGTGCTTGTTGCATATTAGTTTGCAAGCGATGGAGAAGATTGAGTTCTTCTTCGGTATGCTCTCTGAACTCTGTAGCTTGTTGCTGGTAGTGACCGCCAATCATAAATCCGGCAGATGTTCCCAATAAGGCAACGCTGAGGGCAAGCACATACCCACAGGTAATTTTGGTACTCATACTGAGACG
>DATNPI010000444.1:0-11326 GCA_036703325.1 Coleofasciculaceae cyanobacterium | reverse complement strand
AACTTGCTGAGTTAGTTCATCAACTTTCTGGGAATTGCCAATCACCTCGTAGGCATACCTTACTTGGATCAAGGCACTCACTTTAGCTTTAAAGTCTGGGAGTGCTTGCGCGATCGCTTCTCCTTGCTGTACGGCTGTCCTCGCTATTTGAGATTGACCGCTTCCTGCATAAGCACGAGTCAGGAATGACAAACCAGTAACTTCATTTTCTCGTTTTTTCAGTTCTTGAGCGATGGCTACCGCTCGTTGAGCAGGCTCGATCGCTTTTTGATAGTCCTTGAGTTCGACGTAGGCACCAGCCAGTAGTAATGAACCAGCCATTTCGTATTCTGGTTTTTTCAGTTCTTGGGCAATTGCTATTAGCCGTTGAGTAGGCTCGATCGCTTTTTGATAGTTCTTCTGTGCAACGTAGGTGCTAGCTAGGAATGATAAACCAGTAGCTTCGTATTCTCGGTTTTTCTGTTCTTGGGCGATCGCTATCAGCCGTTGAGCAATCTCGATCGCTTTCTGATAGTTCTTCAGTGCACTATATGAATCACGCTGCAATCTTAAAGCAGCAACTTCATAGTCAACTTTTTTCAGTTCGCGGCTAATCGTGATGGCTTGCTGAGCAAACTCAATTACCTTTTGGTGTTCGCTCGCTTTGGTGTAACTAACTGTCAGCGTAATCTGGGCAAGTGCAGCAATTTGTTTATTTTTCAGCTCATTCGCAACGGTTATCGCTGTTTGAGCCAAGTCAACGCTGGCTTGATGGTTCCCGCTGCCAGCAGAAGCGTACGCTTGATAAGCAAGTGCATATCCCTGGAGTGAGCGATGTTTAATGGCTTGGGCAATTTTGAGTCCTTGTTGAGCAGAATTTAAGGCTTTCTGATAATCATCCATTTGCACATAGCCAGAAGCTATTGCAACAGTTGCCCAAGCTTCAATTTCTTGATTTTGAATTTCGCGAGCAATCTCTAGTGTTTTTTGAGCAGAATCGACGGCTTGTTTTCCATCATAGGCACTCGCCAAAGCAAAGTTTCCCCAGGCTTCAATTTCGCGGTTTTTAATCTCCTGGGCGATCGCGATCGCTTGCTGCGCTTGGTTGATCGCTTGCTGCTTCTCCGATGAAGAATCCGCGATCGCTTGCCATACTAGAGCAAATCCTTCCAGTTCGCGATTTTTAATTTCACGGGCGATTTCCCTAGCTTGTCGAGCATAAACAATCCCATTTTGGTCTCGCCCCAATTCCACATAGGCACGAGCCAGAATAGCAGCCGCTTGTCCTTCAATTTCTCGCTGCTTCAACGCACCCGCCATCTCTACCGCTTGCAAAGCAGGCTCAGTCGCTTTTTGTCCGTCACCAACTTTGAGGTAGTTACGAGCGACTTGGAGTAAGCGTTCTGCCTCTGCTTCGCTATTGCCTGGAGCGGTGGCTTGAGCCTGTACGGGTGGCATCGGGTTAGCCGTAATATCAGTAACGTTCTGCCCTCTTTCGAGTTGAAGGCGAATTAAACCGATAATAAATTCAGCCTGTTTTTTTGCTTGTTCGCTCGTGGGTTTACGACCATTGGTTTCTGTAGCTTCAAGCCATTGCTGTAGGACATTAATGGCATTTTGTTCTTGATTCAATTTAAGATAAGCAATCGCTAACACAATCGATACTCTTGGCTTTAAATCAGCATTAGTTGGCTGAGCGATCGCAAGCGATTTTTGAGCAAATTCAACCGCTTTTGTATAGTCTTTCAACTCAAAGTAGCCTAGGCTTAGAATGAATAAAGACGGAGCTTCTAATTGATTATTATTGGTTTGCCGAGCAAGAGTCATGGCTTGCTGAGCCAAATCAATCCCTTTCTGCGGCTCTTTTAAGCGAAGGTAGGCGCTGCCGAGCAAAAGTAACATCCTTGTTTCGCTAGGTTTCTGGTTTAGCGATCGGGCAAGCTGCAAAGCAGGCTGAGCATACTCAATAACCTTCGCAAGCTGGTTTTGCATCGCATCATAGGTCATGGACAAGTTGGTTAAAACCAGTAATTCGAGTGGGCGATTTTGGCTTTTTTGTGCTATTGCTAAGGCTTGCTGAAAATACTCGATTTCCTTTGTTGAATCTTTAGATGCTCTATAGATCAGTCCCAGATTGTTGAGTGCCCTACCTTCTAAATCGGAATCGGCAATTTCACGGGCGATCGCTAACGCCTGTTGGTGGTATTCAGTCGCTTTCAAATAGTCCTTGATTGCATAAGCAGCATTCCCCAAGTTTTTGAACGCTTGCCCCTGTCCTGCTCGATCTTGAATTTCCTGATAAATCACGAGTGCCTGCTGAAAAGACTGTGAGGCAGCTTGAGGGTTGTTGGATGCAAGTTGCTGCTCACCCTGCTTCAGTAGTCGCTCTGCCTCAGCTTTGCGAGATTGGGTTGTGGAACTTTGCGCTGAGGCAGGGAGTGGGGAGTGGGGAGTAGGGAGTAGGGATGGAGATAAGGAAAGTAGGAGAGTGGCGATTCCTACGGAAAACTGCGTTAATGCCAAACTAACAGACTTCAGACGGGGGCGCATCGAAGCATCCTCTGTAAAAACAACCATGAGTGTCAACGAATAATTCGTAATTATGAATTCGTAATTCGTAATTTAAACAAGGGTTAGAATCCCCGACTTCAGCTGAGTCGCCCACATTTAGGTGGGGTTTAAATCCCCATCTGTTAGCGCAGCGAGCCGTAGGCTACGTTAATTACGAATTACGAACTACGAATTGTTAAACTACATATCTCTCAGCGCCAGGAAGATATGCAACCTAAATCTATCAGACGGCAGAAATCGTCGGCAACAGGGAATCAGCAAGTTGCAAGCGTTTCATAAACTGTTGCCAATTAAGATGAAGGGTGCCCAGTAGTACGGGTGGGAAAAATCTGGAGTACTGCGAGATGGCAGCGTTACGCCTGGTTTCGCTTCAACGACAACATATCCATCTCCCCGTGGTGGGGCATCCTTAGCCGTGATTTGTTTATTTAATAAGCTCAGTTGAGCTTGCCGTAGTGCTTCCGCTTTGGTGATAGTTTTTTGGCTCGTGGCTAAATTTTTGTAAAACTGCTGCATTAATAGGCTAGTGCTGCCATCATTCACAGCCCATAGAGATGCCATCACCGCTTTAGCTCCGTTGTTGAGAAAATAGAAGCTGATGCCAGCAATTTCCGTGCCATCTTGTCCAGTACCACCCAAGGCAGTTTCACAGGCACTCAGGGCGACCAATTGCAAGTTGCCAAGATTCGTCAAGGTTTTGATTTGGGAAATGGGCAGCTTTTCGCCATCGCCCATCACCAGGAAGGAACCATCGTCGCTGCCTGGTTCAAATTTGCCGTGAGTGGCAATGTGGAGGATGTTGTGAGTACTCAGCTTATCGCGTAAGGTGCGCCAAGTGAAGGCAGAGTTGAGATACTCGATGCCCTGATAGATGCCTTGGGAATCACTTTCTGATTGCCGCACGATCGCATCCAATTCTGTCGGAACGTTGGGTAATGGGTTAAACCCCGCTTTGGCGTCAGAAAGTCCCAACGCTAGAACGGATGTGTTTTGTACCCCCAATACTTGAGAGTTGCCCAGTTGAGTCTTGGTAGAAATGATGGTGGACAGGGTATAGCGTTGAGTCAAATACTGCTTACCATCAAACAGGGCTGCCATTGGAATGTAGCGGGTTACGTGGTCGAGTGAAAAGACCAAATGTTGAATTGAGTTAGCTGTGAATTCTGCTTGCAGTTCCTTGGGAACTAGCCACTCGTAAAGTTGTTTCCCTGTAGCTTGTAGTTCTTGGATATCGGAGGTAGGATTTTGCAGCAATTCCCGGAATTTGAGGACAGTCTCGCTCAGTTGCTTCTGTGCAACCGGAACTGAGATACTTTGGGTGACACCGCCTTTGGAAGCCCACAGAACCCAAACTTTATCGGGAAGAACTAGCGTTTGCAGCAGGACAGTACCCGGTTGAGCAGAGACTATTTGGTCTGGGTTGCCGAAGAGCTGATTAGGATCAGTGAAGATGCGATCGCCTTGGCGATTGTTGCGAACGGTTTGTTCTAGCGCTTCGACCGCACGGTTAAATTCTTTACTGATAACTTCCCGTTGGTCTAATAGTTGAGTCAGTTGATTACATTGGGATTGTTGGCACTCAACGACTTTTTGACCGAAGGCGATGAGAGTTCCATGCGTTTGCAGAACTTGGGTTTCAACGGGATTCGCAGTAACTCCTGAAGTTTGCCCACTTGCACCAGCGTCTCTCGTATAATTGCGAATCTCTTGAATTCTTAAAAGTTCAAGAACTTGCTCCGCTTCACCAATGCGTCCCTGGGAAAGTAGCAAATCGGCAAGACGACGATAGGTTCCTTCAACTTTGCGAGTATAGGCTTCTTGCGTTCGCTTGGGTAATTGCTGGAGTTCTTGCCGAGTCGTTTCAATCACATTGACTGATTGCTTGTAGAAAACAATTGCTAACTCTGGTTTGTTCTGTTCCACAAGCAGACTGGCAACACTGCTAAGCACACTCACTTGGTTATTGCGGTCATTTCTTTCTTGGGAGAGTGCTAACTCCATCTGATAGGCGTCCAGTGCCTTAACAGGGTTTCCGGTTCGCTGATAGGCAAGACCAAGATTGCGAAATGCCGATTTCTGCAAGCTGTAGTCCCATCTTCTTTCAATAATCGCCAACTGCTGCTGAGAATATTCAATGGCTTTGGTATAGTCACCTAATGCAATGTAAGTCTCAGCCAATCGTTGGAGAAGACTCGCCTTTTCTTCTGGATCATCCTCATCCTCCTGTTCAAAAAACGTCAAAACTTTCTGATAGTTCTCTAAGGCTTTAGTAGGGTTTCCTGAAGCTTTATGACCATCGCCTAATCTCTCAAAAATCTCGACAAGCTCACAATCACAATCCTCCTGACCATGTTTTTGAGTCAGTGCTAAACGATGCTTTTGAATTAGCGCTAAAGCTTGTTCATAGTATTCAATTCCCTTTGCATAATTAGCGAATTCACCCTCGACATAGTCGTCAAAGTCAGGCAAATATATATCTCCCAACTCCTGTAAGACTTCTGATTCTTCTAGTGGCTCGTTACGTCCTCGTACAATCTTTAATACCTGCTGTAAATAGTCCGTTGCTTTGGCTGAATTTCCTTGTTGAGCATACACTTCTCCCAAAGCTTTCAGAAAGTCTAGCTCGCTTTCCTGTTCGCGACTTTCCCGTGCAACTTTTAAGCCTTGTTCGTAATAATCAACAGCTTTGGCAAACTCTTTATATTGAAGGTGTAAATCGCCCAAGTCGTCAAGTGCGTCTATCTCACTTTCCCGATCGCCTTCTTTTCGAGCAAGCGCAAGCTCCTGTTGGTACTCCTTAAGCCGCTCCAAATATCTTTTCTGTTTTAATTCATCTACAGTGGCTTGATCTCCTAGTGCAGCGTATGTACGCGTTAGTGCTGAAAGTGCCGACCTGATATCTTCTTTGTCTTGTTTTTGTGCCAGTTCAAGTCTTTGCTCTGCTGTCTCAATTGCCTTAGCATAGTTTGCTATTTCCATGTAAGCTTCATATAGTGACAAAAGAGCTTTATCCTCACTCTTATAATCTTGAATAGATCGTGCCAACTCCAGTCGTTTCTGAGCGTACTCAATAACTTTAGGGTGCTTATCTTGAGTGCTGTACACTCGACCTAATGCCTCTACAGCGGTAATTTGACCTTGAGTATCTTTAAGTTCTTGATATATTTTTAGCCCTTGTTGGCAGACCTGAAGCGCAGATGCGAACTGGCCTTCTCTTCGCCGAGCTTTGCATTGATCCAACAGTCGCGATGCTTCAAGTTTAGCTGTAATAAGTTCGACTTCAGCTTTAGGAATGTATATGCTTGCTAAATCTCCTAAACTACTCAAGAACTTTGACACTATTTCCTGTTTATTGAGTTCTTGTACGATTTTGAATGCTTGCTTGAAATAGTTGGCTGCTTTGGCTGAATCTCCTTGCTGATGGTAGACTTTCCCCAAATCTGTCAACAAGCTTATTTCAACTTTCGGCTTGCGACGTTCCCGTGCAATTTTTAAGCCTTGTTCATAGTATTCAACTGCTTTAGCTTGATTTCCTGATGCAGCATATGCCCGTGCTAGCGCTGCAAGATCTTCATTGAGATCCGGCTTCTCCCGTTTTGGTGCTAGTGCTACGATTCGCTCTGCTATCTCAATTGCCTTGGTATAATTTGCCGTTTCCATATAGGCGTTGTACAGTGACGAAAGAGCCACATACTCACAGTCACAATCTTCCATTGTTCGCGCCAGCTCCAACTGTTTTTGAGCATATTCGATCGCTTGAGAGTAATTCTTCTGATCGAAGTACACCCGACTCAGCCCACGAAATGCCTTCATTTCACCTTGCGGGTTTTTGAGTTCCTGATAGATTTTGAGCGCTTGTTGGTAGGACTCAAGTGCAGCTGTAAACTCGTCGGCACGTCGCTGACGATTCCCTTGCGTTAGCAGTCGCTCTGCTTCGGCTTGTCGCTCCTGAATGGTTTGTGCCTGAACCACTTCAGTGTGGGACAGGATTGGCGGTAGAGGGGCGAAAGAAAGTAGTAGCGTTGCGATTCCTACGGAAAACTGTGTTAACGCAAAACCAACAGACTTCAGACGGGGGCGCATCCAAGCATCCTCTCTAGAAAACAACCACGGGTGTCAACCTATATCTCTCAGTGCTAAGGAGATATGCAATCGAAATCTATCAGCTAGTAGCAATCTCCAGCAACAGGAAGTCAGCTAGCTGCCAGCTTTTCATAAACTATTGCCAATTAGGATGAAAGGTGCCCAGTAGTAGGGGTGAGAAAAATCTGTAGTACGGCTACGTGGAAGCTGTGCGCCTGGTTTCAGTTCAAGGGTAACGTCTCCATTTCTCCATTGCGGGGCATCTTTGGCGGTGACTTTGCCTTGCAGTAGGCTGAGCTGTGCCTGCTGTAGGGCTTCCGCCTTGGTCATTGTGCCAGCCGCTAAGTTTTTGTAGAACTGTTGCATGAGCAGACTAGTACTGCCATCATTGACCAACCATAAGGAAGCCATAACTGCCTTCGCACCATTGGAAAGGAAATAGTAGCTGATGCCGGACATTTCGATGCCGTTCTGATCCGGGCCACCTAGGGCAGTCTCGCAAGCAGAGAGTACTACTAAATGGATGTCCGCCATATAGTTGTCCAGGGTTGTAAAGATGTCAAATGGGTTCTATACGTCGCTACTAACGTGAGACAGTTCTGTACCCAAAGTCAAACAAAAGTTTATGATTTGACTGTGGGTACAGTTTCAGGAGAAAGAATTGGCTCCCAAAGGAGGATACCGTCCCGGTGCTGGTCTAAAGCCTACATTGCAACACGGAGCTGCAACCCAGAAAATCCGCGTTCCACCTGACATCAAAGAAGTCTGTCAGGAAGCCTGCAAGCTCATCGATCAGGGGCATACGCTTGATAGCCTCAGATTGGCTGAGTCTCTATCTCTGACGGAATGGCAGCAACTCCTATCCAGCCTGGATGAACTGCTGGCGCTGGCTAGAGATGAGTTAGAGGGGCAGGGGATTTGGAAGGGACGTAAATGTGCTAGCGATCGCGCCAACGCTCTCAACGAGAAAATCCAGATGTGGCAAGCACTTAAGGATAAAATCTTTTCTTGGCTCTCACCCTCTGAACAGCCAACTCCATCGCCGGAAGTGGGACGCTAGGGGTCTTGCTCGGTTCTCTACCAGGGATGTCGATCAACGATATGATGAGATTTAATAGCATCAATTCAAAAGGTCTGGATAAAGTCAGGGATATCTCAGATCCACCCCTTGTAGAACCACGTCTGTATCAAAAGAACAAGCATTTTACTCCTGCCGCAACAGCCGCTCCTATGGTATCTAGCCTCCGAGCGCAATTGAGAACTGACCAATGGGAGAAAGACTCGTCAGGTCTTGGCTACTTCCAGCATCGAGCCAAAGGAAAGCTCAGCAACATTATTGAGCATTACATTACTAGTTCTGGCGACATTTCACTCCTACCTTGGGATGAAGCCCTGCAAATCATTGATAAATTTGGGCTGACTACTGCCAAACTGCACCTGATTTTTGCCGCTCACACTGTAAGGCAGGAAAACGCCTGGGAAAAACAATTCACTCTAAAAGGTAGCGACATAATTGCGGAACTGGGCTGGGACAGACGTACAGATTTAACCAAGCCCAAAAAACTCAATGAATTGGCGTCGTCTGCATTTGCCTTAGGGTGTCTAATAATCAAGGCTGTCTGGGTTGAGGGTTCCAGTCAAAAGCGACTTGAATGCAGCGTGCAAACATCCCGAATGTGGGACGTTGTGGTGGATGTCAGGGGCGGACAGCTAAATCTAGAAGGGAAAATCGAAGAGCCTTCAGAAGTCTACGTTACAGTAAGACCCGGACTCTGGACTCATGCTTTCTTGAACAAAGCTGGAAGCGAAGCCAAGAAAGCCCTATATCAATTTGGTTATTTAGCTCAAGACATTCTCAAAATCGACCCCTACCACGACGAACTAGCTTTGCGGTTAGGGCTTCATCTGACTGTAGAAAGCCGATTTCACACTAGCGGCAGTTACAAAGTACAAGCACTGCTAGAAGCACTTCTCCCCCAAACAGTTATTAATGAAGCGCGGTTAGACCGCGATAAAGCGCGTAAACTAACGAATCGCTGGAACCATGCTCTCGAAGTGCTATTAGGACTTAAGAGGGCGTTTAGGATTGAGTTTGACCCAGAAACCTACCCAGAAGAACTGCAACCCGGTAGCACAGCTCGGAAACCAAGGAGATACTTTGAGCAGTTGCTAGCCGCCAAAATCACTATCCATCCTCCAGCCCCCATCCCAGCCTTGCTAGCCGCTAAAGCTCAACCAAAGTCAACTCAACCTAAACTCAAACCCGTTCAACGCATCGAGCTAACTGGCGCTCAGATTCAGAAGGCTCGGAAAGCTAAAGGCTGGAGCCAGTCACAACTAGCAGGATGGGTGGGTGTTTCGCAGGCTTTCATCTCCCAAATTGAAAAAGGCGATCGCACTTTCTCTATTGAGATCGAAACCAAGCTCAAGCAGCTACTGGACGATTAGGACTGAAGAGTTTTTTCTGGCTTCAGCCAAAACCAGCCCGGTTTTATAACAAACCGGGACAACCTGAAGTCGAGCAAGTTTTTGTTATATTTCAAATTCTCCCTAAAAATAGGCTTCAAAGTCTTGTGGAACATAGGCTTTAGCGATATAACAACGACTCTAGAGTACTGCCACAAATTCTCTAGAGTACTGCCACAAACTCTCTAGAGTACTGCCACATTCTATTTTTGGAATCCTTACACCGTAAGCGTTTTAGCCATATATAACAACCCTGATCAAATAGATCAATATAGATCCGTTTCCCAACGCGGACTTGGCAGATCTGGCATTATCAAGCGATGCTATCTACACTCTGCCAAATCAAGACAAATACCCAGATTTACTCCAGCAACCACCTTCTTAACGAAGGCGGACTGAAGGTTAACAAATATAACAACAAGAAATGGTTGAAGAGTCGGGAGTATAAGCCGCCTTTTCCCCGGACAGAAATTGCAGCCCAACTGCAACGCCTCCTTTCACAACTTGCCCAAGTGTCTAAGTCAGGAGGAGGGCTGTGAATCTTTTCCCTCCAGCACACATCAAGCCAAAGCACTGGGACGAGTGGGTAACAGGTAGTGGCGTCCATCCCGACCTCGTAGCACTGAATGTAAATTCTCTAGTTGGCTTTAGCGTTTATGATTATTTGTTCTACTCGCCCTTCATTGAGCGTCGGAATACTGGTAGAGTCGTTGACTCCTATCTAAAGCGTTACCAACCTCTGGAAAATGGTGGCTGGTGGTGCGGCGGCGGACAAGACCCACTGACCTGGGAAGAGATGCTCTGGGGACAATTTAAACCAGAGACCCCGCGCACCTCAACTAGTTCTGGCAGAGACTTTCAAGGATTCGGTCAGCCACCAAAGCTTGTCAAATACGAGCCACCCCCCTTAACTGACCTCAGAGCCTATTTCTTTCACGTTCCTGGCTGTATTTGGGACTTAATTGCTGCTCGCTACAACATCAAAAGATATTACTCTCCCCTTGCTTTAAGACTCAGGGATAGACACAAACCTATCAGTTTTTGGGAATGGGTATTTTTGCACCCTCAAATCCCGATAATCATAACTGAGGGTGCTAAGAAAGCAGCAGCCTTGTTGAGTGCTGGCTACGTTGCGATCGCTCTCCCCGGTATTTCCTGCGGATTTAGAACCCAAAAAGATGCTCGTGGCAAAACCATTAAGCGTCATCTCATTCCTGAACTCCAGAAATTTGCTACAAGAGGGCGCGAATTCTATTTTTGCTTTGATAACGACCCCAAACCTTCGACAAGGGCAGCGGTCGAGACAGCCATCCAGCTAACAGGCGGGTTGTTAGCTCAATTGGGCTGTCAAGTCAACGTTATTACCTGGGTAGGTGACACCAAAGGCGTTGATGATTTCCTAGTCGCTAACGGCACGGCTGCTTTTGAGCAGCTTTACTCTCAAGCAATTAGCCTGGATGTCTACACCTCTTTGTTACTTTGGAAACTTACATATTGTGCTTCCCTAAAGCTAAACCAGCGCTACTTGGGGGATATCCCTTTCCCTGTTTCTGGGTTAGCTTGTGTTAAGTCTCCCAAAGGCTCGGGCAAAACTCAAGCCCTGGAGCGGCTGATTGCCGACGCACAAGGGGTGGGGAGAAAAGTTCTAGTAATCACCCACCGCATCCAGTTAGGACGGGCGATTTGCGAACGGTTAGGTTTGGACTGGATTGATGAGCTGCGGTCTTCAGTAACAAAGGGCGTATTTGGTTTTGGGGTCTGTATTGATTCTGTACATCCAATCAGCCAAGCTCGCTTTAACCCAAATGAATGGGAGGATGCCATTGTAGTTCTCGATGAAGTGGAGCAAGTGACATGGCACCTTCTCAATAGTTCAACGTGTTACGAAAAGCGCGTATCCATCCTGGAAACCTTCAGCGAACTCCTTAGCGTTGTCGCCGCGACTGGGGGATTAATCATCGCTCAAGATGCCGACCTCTCTGACCTGAGCATCGACTTCATCCGAGGGCTGGTTAAGCGGCAATCGGATATCGATCTACGCCCTTGGGTCGTCGTTAACTCCTGGGTTGACCCTTCCTCTTGTTGGGAGGTTACTCTATATAACTCACATAATGCTGCACCGCTGCTCACTCAAATTAAGCGATCGCTCTCATCAAGTGACAAAGCAATTATGATTCATTGCGACGGTCAAAAGGCGAAAAGTAAATGGGGAACGAAGAATCTTGAA
>DATNPI010000442.1:0-4997 GCA_036703325.1 Coleofasciculaceae cyanobacterium | reverse complement strand
GATCGCTATATCTACAGATGCAGTTCACAGCAAGAGCGATCGCCTTTCCTCACACAAAAAGCGATCGCTCTTCTTAGTAGGCAACCTGCATTTACTTACAAAAAAAGAAAAGTCTCATGACGTACAAAGACAAGCTAATTTAGCTCTTGTTCCCCCCAAGCTTGGGGGGTTAGGGGGGCTAATCGATCAATATTGCGTAAGTCCTGGGAGTAAAGCTATCATGACCACTCTGTTTCGCCGTCTCCAGCCTCGTCATAAATTCCGCATTACACTAAGAGCGATCGCTCAATGCCTGAAAATTCCCAAACACCTAATTGTGCGCGTCGAATGCTGGGAATATGTCATCTTTGTCCATCGCCAGGATAAAGGTGGACAATTCATCAGTTATCGCCAATTACGACAGTGGCAGAATGCCGTTGCTTGTCAGATTCAAAACTGCTCCACTTGGCAACAACTGCGCTCCTTGTGGCTTGCAATTGAAAACGATTACAAACAGCACAAAAAGCAGTACAACGATGAGCATTACCCCTTTGTGTGCAAAATCTGGACAAAATGTTGGGATATCCTTTGGAATCAACAACAGTTAGCTGAATCTGTTGAAGCGCTCTGAACTCCCAACTATTCCAAATCATTTAAAAGAGAGACAAGGAAAGCATCTGCACCTTCAGTAGGTTGGAAGAAAGAAGGAGGAGCTTCCTCTCTCAAGAAACCTGCTGTACCACTCTTCATTACCAACTCCGAAACAAACTGCTTTAGAAATTTCTCTAGCTGCTGCTGTTGCTCTGGTGAGCGTTGGAAAAATTTAATTGTTGGGGTTTGATCGATTACAAAGGGATCGAGTCCACTAAGCTGCTTGAACTGATAGCCCATCGGCATCCAATCTTTGACAACTACCTTAGTAGGATGAGCATTACTACACCAAACAAGCAGTTGAGTGTCAGAGGGCAAATCTTGTAGCGCCTGGACTAAATTCTTGGCTTGCTTCTCCTCACGCAAGTTAGTGTATGCCATCGAGAGGGGGTAATTTAATGGATATTCCTGAAAATTGATTTCGTAGGGAATGAGTGTCCAGCCCAAATCAAGTGCTGCTTGCATGAAAGCTCTCATATCCGGTTGATGAAGATAACCCATTCCTATTTTGACTTCAGGCAACTGTCGAGTCCGATTTGCCTCATCAACAAAGAATGGAGACAAAGCCTCCATCGCTAAATGCCGTACACCCGCCTTGTGGGCTGTCGGCAGTATCCGTTGCCCAATCTGGCGGGTGCGAATGCAACGCTTGAGACCATCATGTGCTTCATTGATCATGACAACACGCGATCGCTTCAAGCCTATTTCCAACAGTTCTTCTGGTGTTCGCCACATGACCAAAAAAGGATGAAGTATGAAGGGTGAAGGATGAAATATAAAGTGCGAAGGTATGAAGTGGAAAATGGGTTTCAGCCTTCATCCTCTATTTTTGAACCTTCTTTTAGCCTTCATAGTTCATCCTTCAACCTTCAGTTGACCTTTACATAGGTCTATACACTCGATAGTTGATGTGGGGGAAGATGTTGTCGATTTCCTCGACCTTTTCTAGCCAACCGCTGTCAATTTTGCCGATCTTGATGTCCTCGTAGAGCTTATTAAACCGCATCAGGTGCGATCGCGTCCGCCGTACAGCATAAGGTACCATCGTCCCAGTACGCATAATAAACGCCCAGTCCGATGATTGCGCCAGCAGCAACTCTCGCGCCGCCTGGTTAAGTGCCTTCCACTCTAGCTCATCCACTGGTTCGCGAGACCCCAACTCAATCATCCGCTCCGCCGCTTTATGCAGGTGAGGATAAATCCAAGCATTCGTCTCATTCAGCCAGTATTCGTGGAACCCTTTAAAACCCCAGCTCGATTGAGAAGGCTTGCAGATTTGCTGTGTCGGATGATTTCGCAAATAATCCGCCAGATGCGTCATATCATACGTGTTCTGGTCATACCAAGACTTGCGGAACAAGTAATCGATGAACCAGGGGCCTTCATACCACCAGTGACCAAATAACTCAGCATCGTAGGGAGACACAATAATCGGAGGGCGCTGCATAATCCCAGCGAGATGGTTAACCTGCTGCTCCCGGTTGAACATGAAGTTAGCCGCGTGTTCCGCAGTTTTTTCCCGCGCCCAGTAGGGGTCGTAGAGTGCCTTATCTCCTAACCCAAGCCCACGTCCTGTAATCTTGTGATACTTAATACCCGTGTTCTTCCGTTGCCCATTCGGCATGATATAGGGCTTGATGTACTCATATTCCGCCTCCCAGCCCAAATCCTTATAAAACTCCCGATATTCCGCCGCTCCCGGATACCCCACTTCCGAAGACCAAACCTGCTGGGATGACTCATGGTCACGACCAAACACCGCAACCCCCGTTTCAGTATAGATGGGAGCATAAGTACCAAAACGCGGACGAGGACGAGCATACAAAATACCATGTCCATCCGTGAGGAAATAGCGCAAACCAGCATCCGCCAGCATCCGCTCCACGCCTTCGTAGTAAGCACATTCCGGCAACCAAATTCCTTTCGGGGGACGCCCAAAGTTTTGCTCGTAATGTTCGCAAGCTACCTGAATTTGTGCCCAAACCGCCTGTGGGTACATCTTCATCAGCGGAAAATAGCCGTGGGTAGCACCGCAGGTGATGATTTCCAGGTTATTGCTGTCTAAGAATTGCTTAAACGCCGTTACCAGGTCACCCTTATATTGCTCCCAGGTTTTGCGAATCTTGTTGAACTCTGTCGCGTAATGTTCAGCGAGGTAGCGGATATGACCGTTGTTCTCGTTATGTGCGACTTCCTTCTCAACCAGTTCTTCTAGTAAGGCTAAGTGTGTGTCGTAGCGCTCTTGCAACAGTGGGTCACGCAGCATTGACACCAATGGTGGTGTCATGCTCATGGTTATTTTGAAGTCAATACCGTCCCGCTTTAACCCCTCAAAAACATGCAGTAGGGGAATGTATGTTTCGGTGATTGCTTCAAACAGCCACTCTTCTTCGAGAACGTAGTCACTTTCTGGGTGCCGGACGAAGGGCAGATGGGCGTGCAGTACAAGAGCGACGTAGCCAGTAGCCATGGTGAATTAGGAGTCGTGAATCGATGGATAACGGAAACTGACGCAAACCTGGGGGATGTTACAGTCTTTTAAGATTTTAGGATGAAAGGGACGGGGAAATCGTAGACGAGTGTCGGGGTTGTGCAGGAAAATGTTCACCCAACTCAGCACTGAGAGCTGAGACAGAAAGCGCTAAGTAAGGCTTCATCAACGAGAGTACTCTTTAACCCGGCAGATGCCCTGCCCGCAGGCGTAGGGGGTCTTCCACTGAACACTCAGCACTTTTATGCGCTATCAGGGGGAAGAAGAGGGGAAGCCGGAAAATTTTGTAGAGACTCAATGCATCGCGTCTGGAGCAGGGAGCGGGGGATCTGACAAAATCTAAAATAGATATTAAATTGTAAGGAAGCTCATACCTCCAGGCAACACACAGTCAATATACAGTCAATTCTATTGTTGTTAAAGCATTACCTGTTTGTCCCTAGTGCTAACACCCAATTGCATGCAGGCAGCTCTTGAACAGTCCACTGATTCGGAAGCATCATTACAGCTACTACTGTTTGTCGATGAACGTCTCAGTTCCCGAAAAGATATCCAGCGAATCCGCAGCTATCTCGAAGCTTTAAGGGCAGAGTGTCCCTTTGAACTGATGATGGTGGATGTTGGAGAACAGCCTTATTTGGCTGAACATTTCAAGCTTGTGGCAACCCCAGCGCTGATTAAGATTCATCCGAAACCCAGACAGACTCTTGCCGGGAATAATTTGGTTGCTCAGTTGAAGAACTGGTGGCCTCGTTGGCAACGTTCTGTAGAGGAATACGAGGAGGAGCTTGCCACAGGCGTCTCCTTACACTCACCTGTCAGTTCACCTACCTCGGCTCAGATATCGCTATCGACAACGAGTTCTATTGCTTCTTCTGTTGAACTGATTCGACTGTCCGACGAAATTTTTCGCCTCAAACAAGAAAAAGAAGAGCTGCTTGATCAATTGCGATTCAAAGATCAGGTGATGGCAATGTTGGCTCATGACTTGCGTAGTCCCTTGACGGCAGCCTCAATTGCCATAGAAACCCTAGAATTAGACCAAAAGTCACAGAATGATGGTTGTGCCTCTAGGTTGACAGCGGCGCTAAAAACGCGGCTATTCGAGCAAGCTCGTACCCAATTTCGTAGCATGGATCGGATGATTACCGATCTCCTACAAGGCGCGAGGGGAGCCAGCAGCGACTTTAAGCTCCGACCTCATAAACTACAGTTTGGGAAACTATGCCAGGATGTCTTAGCTCAGATGAACGATCAATTTGATTTCAAATCTCAGCAGGTGGAAACTGACATCCCACAAGACTTGCCCTATGTCTATGCCGATGAAGAATTAGTGCGTCAGGTGATAGTAAACCTCCTGGATAATGCCAGTAAGTACACACCTGTAGGCGGGAAAATTCAGGTTTCAATTCTCCACCGGACGACCCAGAAAATTCAGGTCACTATTTACGATGATGGCCCTGGTATCCCAGAAGAGAATCGCGATCGCATCTTTGAAGACCACTTTCGCCTTAAGCGAGACGAAGCGAAAGAGGGATATGGGTTGGGCTTATCGTTATGCCAAAAAATTGTTCGCGCCCATTATGGTCGGATTTGGGTAGATACAGCTCCTAAGGGTGGCTGCTTTCACTTCACGCTGCCGATTTATCGATAGGGTTGAACGTTGAAGGTTGTCGAATCACACTTGGATGTCAGGCGATTTACAATCCGTTGCCAATTAGAATAAACGGTGTCCAGTAGTAAGGGTGGGAAAATCTGGAACCGTTGCTATTGACGGCGGTAGTTTGCCCCCCAGGTCTAGGAACAACTCCAAGACTTGACCGTTGTGGTGCATCCGCTGTGGTGATGTTGCCCTGTAAAAGGCTCAGTTGGGCTT
>DATNPI010000418.1:0-7315 GCA_036703325.1 Coleofasciculaceae cyanobacterium | reverse complement strand
TTCCAGTGCAATCTTTCCTGTTCGGGCGTCGGACACAACTGTGCTCCGAAACAAGTCTGATTCCCTTGATAGTTGTGGAAGCCTCACTGCTGAGTATAGGCTTGGCACTAATAAGCTGGTGGGGATGGCAAAAGTTCTTTCGCCAGAATGTACAAGTGCCACCACTAGATCAGCAAAGTACTGTTGCGCGATCGCGAAAAGCTAGCTTTATCTTAGCTGCCATGCTCGGTAATACAGGCTTCATCGGCATGACGCTAGCAGAAGTTCTCATTGAGCCGCTTTATTTGAATTGGGCGGTTCTCTACAACGTTTCTAATACCATCAGTTACAGTTTAGCTGTCCTCATTGCTAGCCATTTTGGCCACAGTGAAAAACAAAATCCTTGGTGGGTTCCGTTGCGAGATGTTCTGACAGTTCCTAGCCAGTGGGCTTTCCTCCTTGGCTTGGTTATCCAAGATATGGAATTACCTTTAATTATTGACTCAGGATTGTTGGTAACGATGTGGGTTGTCTTTGCCAGTGCTTTGTTGCTGCTTGGTCTGAGACTCGGTTCCATCAAAGGCTGGTCAAGTTTGCAACTCGCTGTGATTCCGGCATTGTTAAAAGTTTTAGTTGTCCCCGGATTGGTGGGATTAAGTGCTACCGCTCTCGGATTAACAGGTGAGCCGCGCCTGGTAATGGTACTGATGTCAGGAGTTCCTACAGGACTCGCGACGCTGATTTTAGCAGAGGTGTATGACCTAGACCGAGAGTTGCTTACTAGCAGTATTACCCTGACCTTAGTGGGGCTGTTGGTAGCTCTGCCTCTGTGGCTGGCTTGCTTTAGCTGAATTGTAGCTCCAATTATGTCTAATACCAGTTTCCTTTAATGACGCTACAGATCAGATCCCCCCTAGCCAGAGTTAAAAAGGGGGGAACAAATTGAGGATTCAAAGTCCCCCTTTTTAAGGGGGATTTAGGGGGATCTTATAAGTGTTGCACTGTTTTATGAAATTGGTATAATTCTTCCCTCACACTCTTACCCCCTCATCAGCACTGAAAAGCATTCTCTCCCAACGCACTAAGGGCTTTATGGATGCACAATCCGAAGCTAAGACCACACAGCAAAAAAATATCCCCTTGATTACGCGCTCAAGGGGATTTTGTATTTGACTCTCTAGAAGAATAAGGCTCTTCCGGGATTATCTAGCACCGCCCGGAGATGAGCCTGGAGTTCCGTTGTTGCTATCTCCTGGCGAGATCCCAGTCGGAGATGTGTCGTCTGTATTACTGGGGGAGTTATCGCTAGGACTTGTAGTCGTGTTGGGTGTCATTTGCTCGTTGCCTGAGGTACGAGGTTGAGTCATATCGCTAGGGCTGCTTGTACTCGGTGTGGTTCTCATCTCAGGAGTGACTGTGCTTCGCTCCTGCGTGTTCAGGAGCTGGCAGTGTTTGTTTCGCGGAGTGTAATCGCAGATATTATTATCGCTGTTTGATTGTGCAAAGGCAGCGCTACTACTTGCTGCGATTACCAAGGCTGTACCGATAAAAGTGAGATATTTCAAGGGGGCTTTCATAAATGAGACACTGAATATTTACTCTGCATCCATCTAAACAAACAAGAAATCTTTACAAATCAGTCCCTAGGAAGGTCAATTTCTTCTGTTCGTCTGTGTCTTGTGATACAGGTATTTTTCCATCTCCTGACTAAGGCATTAGAAGTTTGAAAGGGTGATAGCCTAGACCCGTTGGCAGCAGTTTTCCACCAGTTCCGATGCCGATGAGGGGGAGAATTATCATGGGTGGGTTATTTCTGCCACCCTGGTCTAGTCAGCGGCGGCTACTGAATCTTCAAATGCTTCTTCGCTCTAAGCATAAGGGAAGAAGCCGACATGATATCTAAACCTGGGATTAGCAGTTTGTTTGCACTGACCGATTTATTATCGCGCAACCAGATAAAATGATTGCTTTGTCGTTTTCCGGGTGAGAAATTAATGGGTTGTGCTGCAAAAGTTGTACTGGCAGATTCAGGCGGAGTGGATATTGCTGTGTATCCCCTATCTCAAACATGAGTGGGGCGTGAAGGAATTGATTACTCTGGCTGTGGATTTGGGGCAGGGAGATGAACTGGAGTCAATTCGAGAAAAAGCCTGGAAATCGGGTGTGGCGGTTAATGCACAATTTCGTACAGTACCTAAGTCCTAGTTACGCACTTAACAGTTGCCCAACCAAGTCCATATTTAATTCACAAACACGCTCACGCGGGAGTGTGCTTGGTACACGATGCTACTTGAAAGGAAAATCACACAATGAAAGCTCAAGATTTGAAAGGAAAAACTATTGCATTTGCTGGCTCCGGTGGTCTTGATAGCTGCACAATAACCCGTTGGCTTACAGATCAGGGGGTACGGGTTGTGTGTTTCACAGCTGACCTAGGTCAACCGGATGAAGATGATACGGAAGCAATCAAAGAGCGGATGCTCTTGGCTGGGGCAGAGGATTTTGTATTGTTACCTGCACGAGAAGCGATCGCACAAGCCGGTCTTAGTGTGATTCAATCTCAAGCTTGCTATGAGGGACGCTACTGGAATACAACAGGAATCGCCAGATGTGTCCTCGCCAAAGCCATGATCCAAGAGATGAAAAAAAGGGATCTAACTATCTTTAGTCATGGCGCAACAGGACGGGGTAACGATCAAGTCCGTTTTCAACTGATTACCAATATGCTCGCTCCAGAGTTTGAGGTGTATGCTCCTTGGCGTGACGAGGAATTTTTGGCCCGTTTTCCGGGTCGCAGCGAAATGATTGACTTCTGTCAAGAAAAGGGACTCTCTGTCTCTGCGACGAAAGATAAACCCTACTCCACGGATGCGAACCTGCTAGGTCTAACCCACGAATCGGGATTGCTGGAATCTTTATCAACTCCGGCTCATTTTGTTAAGCCGATTATGGGTTGTTATCCCTCCGATGCTCCAGACCAGGCGGAGGAGTTCACGGTACACTTTGAGCAAGGTCACCCGCTTTCGCTCAATGGTACATCTGTGAATCTAGTCGAGGCATTTCTTCAGACTAATGCGATCGGCGGACGGCATGGGATCGGCATCGGTACTCATTTAGTAGAGAATCGCTTTGTGGGTATTAAGTCACGGGGTGTTTATGAAAGCCCCGGTGTAGAACTGCTAGGAACCTGTTATGCATTTCTGCTGCAACTAATTTTGGATCGCCGTGCCCGCGAGTTCTTTGACCAGTTATCCCTATTAATTGCCAAGCAGATCTATCAAGGATATTGGTTCGACTTAGCCACTCAGATGGCACTCCAAGCCATTCAACCCACAGCCGAACTGGCGACAGGTACAATTACAGTTTCCCTTTACAAAGGGAATATTTCGTTTGTCTCGGCAACTAATACGCCTCATTCTCTCTATTCAGAAGAAAATGCCTCTATGGAGGGTATTGGTAGTTATAATCATGCCGACTCAGAGGGATTACTACGCGTGTTTGGGGTGAGTGCGCGTGTACTGGCTACAAGTGGTCAAATTAAAGGATGAACAATTGGGTCAGCTAGAAGACAAACTATTAGAGCAGGCATAGAATATCCTGCGCCGATATCTAAGCTTTGAATAGCAGGAGCGATCGCCTCTGACACATAGCCGTTGAGCGATCGCTTATTAACGCTACTACTAAGATTCCGAAGCCCTACTCCCCTGGTGTTGAGGACTGATCTATAACATCTGCAACAGGCGATTGCTTGAGTTTGCGAGACTCCAACCACTTGGGAACAGCAAACCAGGCAATCACCAGGATGAGAGCAACGATCGCAAATTTAGCCATCCAAGAGATTAATTGTTCCAGCGGCACAATACGTCCCATAAAGAACGATAAAGTCACCATCACCGATGCCCAAACCGTAGCACCAGCTAGATTGAACAACATGAATTGCGGGAAGGGCATTTCGACAATTCCTGCCATTGGACTGGCTAGAATCCGCAGAAATGCCACAAACCGTCCAAAAAATACGGCTCTGCCAGCATTTTCACCAAACTCGGTTTTCGCTTCCGTAAGTTGCTCTTCACTGATGCGGAACAAACGCCCCGCTCGTTGCAACAAAGCCCAACCGCCTAGTTTACCAATCCAGTAACCAATACTGCTGCCTACTACAGCACCGCTGCTTGCAGTACCCAGCACCAGCCAATAGTCGAGTTCTCCACTACCTGCCAGGAAACCCCCTACTATGGTAATCGTTTCCCCTGGTATGGGAATTCCCAGGCTTTCAAGGGCAATTCCAAAAAAAACAGCCCAGTAGCCATATTGCCTTGCAATTTCCTGGATCGTCTCCAGTGACAGAAACTCAAAAGACATCCAGCACAGCCTTTACAAAAATTCATCGCTCTCTGATCTTGGCGCGATGCAGGGAATTGTGTCAATAAAATATATTTCGGTCGTCAGCTTTTTAGCTAATGCTTAGGTGACGAAATTTTGTCAGCTCCGATTTTGACTTGAGCGCAACAAGCCAAAAGCTGATAGCCTACTGCTTTTAGGTCGGCACTAGCTCACCGGGACGCAGCTTCGCCCATTTTCCGGTTTCTTGCTTAAAACTGAGGCAACCCACTACATCCCATTCCATCTCCACGTAATCTTGATGAGGACGGATATTGACATTAATGGTAGGTTCAGTTGCTTCAAACTCGGGGGCTTCCGTCAGGTGAGGCACCTCATGCTGCGTCTCCACGGCATGATACGTGGTGCAGCGGTCTACATAGTGGCAGTTAACGCAAATACACATTGCACAAACTCCAAGTCCTTTTTGTCACTCTAGCTTAGACCAGACATATGTTGACCAGCATTTGGGTTGATTTTTGTATAGTCTGACCTGAACACTGAGAATTTAGTGCAGCTATTGACGGCGGGTTGACGCAGCTATCCTGGAGAAATCGCTAAACATCAATTCAGAACACCTTGAAATGCATTGGTCAAACTTAGACATCACCTCCTCTGCCCTCTCTCCCCAGACTTGGCCCTTTAGCCGAGAGTGGCTGCCACCCCAGGCTTGCCTGGTAGGCGGTGCTGTAAGGGATGCTTTGCTGGGAAGACGTGCTGAGTACCTGGACTTGGACTTTGTTTTGCCTGCTGAGGCTGTACAGACAGCGCGAAAGCTTGCTAAACACTACAAAGCTGGATTTGTAGTCCTGGATGCCCAGAGGCAGATTGCTAGAGTTGTATTCGACCAGGCAACCGTTGACCTTGCTCAACAAGACGGTGACAGCCTGGAAACCGATTTGCAGCGGCGGGACTTTACAATAAATGCGATCGCCTACAATCCCCACACGAACCAATTCATCGACCCACTTCAAGGTGTCGTAGATTGCCGTGCAGGCATCATCCGTATGGTGTCACAGTCAAATCTGCAAGATGACCCCTTACGATTACTACGTGCTTACCGACAAGCCGCTCAACTGGGTTTTACAATTGAACCCGCAACCCGATCAGCGATTCGCCAACTGGCATCATTACTAGGGCAGGTAGCAGCTGAACGAGTGCAGGTAGAGTTAGGCTATCTCCTCAAGTCATCTCAGGGCACACCTTGGCTCACAGCTGCTTGGGAGGATAATTTACTACAAGCTTGGTTTCCTGATTCAACGGCTCAAGGTCTAGCGAAAGTAGCAGCTATTGACCACTCAGTTGTCGTACTCGAAGAAACTTGGTCTGAGCTTGGGCTTGAACTTCGAACCTCAGTTGGTGGTAAGTCAGCATCCTTGCTGAGTTTGGCGAAGTTAGCGAATATGCTGCCATTGGTGCCAGAAGCCGCTGAGGAACAGCTGTTACGTTTAAAGTACTCTCGCGCTGAGATTCGAGCTGTAATTACGGCACTCAAACACTTACGTCAGCTGCTGTTTTGCGAAATCTTTCAGATGCCACTACGGGAGCAGTATTTTTTCTTTCAGGATGTTGGGACTGTCTTCCCAATCTTAGCGGTTTTGGCAGTGGCATCTGGAACTCCGCTAGGTTCCCTAGCACCCATAATCAATAGTTATCTCAACCCTGACGACCAAGTCGCCCATCCTACACTTTTAGTCAACGGCAATGATTTGATGCAAGCTCTTCATCTGCCAGCTAGTCCCCAAATTGGGAAGCTACTCACTGAGATTCAGCTGGCACGCATTGAAGGGAAAATCTCTAGTCGCGAAGATGCCCTGGAATTTGCCGCACAGCTGGTTAATTCCCCTTGACAAGGATAGATGCGCGTTAGGTTACTAATGCGATCGCATTGGCAACGAAGCTGATATAGGTCGGCTGTTCAAGCTAACAGGGGAACTCAGCCCAGCTATCTAACGGCTGGGTCGATTTAACTAAGTGCATCCCTGCTGCTGCAAATCGCTTGAATGCTTCATCCGCTTGCTCGGTGTAGTCCACTATTCCTGGAACCACCACGGGCGAGGTGCAATCTTCCAAGAGATACACCTTCTTTGCCAGACTGACATCTTTCTGCTGAATCTCCGTCAGCAAATCAGCAATTGTCCAGGCAACACAGTGACTCTTGGCTTGACCTGCAATGATAACTCTGTCAAACTCCCAAAGATACTGAATCAATCCTGTATTCATCTCGGCAATCGTCAGTCCATTATCCCCTTGTAAGACTTCAGGGCGGAGGATTGAGTAGTTCTCCGTCAAAGGATTATTGCCTTTAATTTCATAGCGCGTTTGGCTATTCCGGGCAATGCAGTGGAAAAATAGTGCTTCCTCTACGGCTGAAACCAAAGCGTGACCAATTCCACCCAACATCGAATGATAAGGCCACACGGTCAACGGATACTTGCCAGCGTCACTCAGCTGCTTGACGTAGTGCAGGGCGTGTTTTTCTAATCTTGAGTAGTCGCCACTGGCTAGGCTATTGGCAACTGCTGGGTTGACCTTCCATTTGCCTTGCTGAATATCTTCCGGGGTAATGTTAGTAGCCGCTGGAGTAGGGTGTTCCCCAGCTTCGTTAATCCAAAATACGGGATGGAAAATCTGCATCGCTGTATGAGTGTCCATCGTGGGCGCGATCGCACTAATCACTCCCAAATTGCGATAAATAAACTCACATAACCGTACATTGTCCTCCACAGCCCCCATCGCTGATTTACCCCCAACAAATAATTCAAAGTCGGGCATGCAGAAGGTGTTTTGAACGTCGATTAACAACAGACAGATGCGAGTTTTGTCCTCACCAGAAGACTGGATATTGTACTTTTTCGCCCAGTCCTTAGCTGCCGTTGCTCTGTCTTGATAAGGCACTCGCCAGACTTGCCCCACCTTAGCCGCCTCGAAGTGGTGAGGAATGGGTAATTGTTTGGTG
>DATNPI010000393.1:0-3482 GCA_036703325.1 Coleofasciculaceae cyanobacterium | reverse complement strand
GTTTGGAGAGAGGTCAGAGTGTACCGCATCTCATCGAGAAGGGCTATAGATGCAATCCCCAACTTCAACGTAGCCGAGTCGTCAGACGAAGCGAAGTAAGTTGGGGTAGTTGAATTAGAAATTATCAACCTGGCTGACAATGGTGGAGATGAAGTGATGCAAGACTTAATTGCCATCATCACTTAATTTTCAGCAAGGCTTTACGGGCAACGTCGGGTTAAGCGAAAAACAGAAAAAATCATTACTCCCTTGCTATGCAGATTAAGGGGGTGTATGCTCCAGGCAAATAGTAGTATCACCGTTTGCTTAAAGCTTGTTTCCCCGGCTTGGTCTATGCCTCTATCAGAATTGTCTTTTTTTTACAAGGACAACTTTTAAGGTAAACTCTTTTTTAATTTTGATTATCATTCTCTTGAAAAAAAAAGGTTGGTAATTCAGAATTCTTGAGAGTCTTAAATTGGTGTGAGGATAAAAAATGACATATAAAGTCTTGTGGCACTTTTGGCGCGTCAGTCCAGCTATTTTAGGGGCGACGCTAGTTGCTTCATCGGGGGCGGTGGCGTTTGAGTCGCCTGGTACGATCGCGCCGCCTACAGCGACAGCATCATTCACAGCAGAACCCACCCCAAGCCTCGCTACTAAAACACCACCAGCAACGGTTACAACTCAGCCTCAAACAGTTGATACCTCAGTAGCGATCGCTCAACCGGAGATAGGAACGACTTCTGAGAGCAAGCTGGAGAACTCAGTTACGGTAGATACTGGGACACCGGAGATGGTTGCTGAGGTGCCTGTGAAGGCGAGTGATGGCAATGTACGAGAACAAATTAATCACTACAGTAATGAAAGCGACCTTCACTCCGCTGACCAAGTTACCAACGTCTCTCAACTACAAGATTTTTCTCCCAATACTGTAAATTCTAGTGACGCCAGTGTACTAGAACAAAACAATCAATATAGTAACGAGAGCAGTGCTGACGCTCTCGACCAAGTTACCAATGTCTCTCAGCTAAGGGATGTTTCTCCTGGTGACTGGGCTTTTGAAGCCCTGCGATCGCTCGTCGAACGCTACGGGTGTATTGCAGGTTATCCAGATCGCACCTTTCGCGGCAATCGGTCAATGACCCGCTATGAATTTGCTGCCGGTCTGAACGCCTGTTTGCAGCAAATTGATCGCTTAATCAAGGCAAGAGGCGAGGGTTCTGCAACTAGAGAAGATTTCGCGACACTGGAGCGACTAATTTCGGAATTTGGGACAGAACTGGCTACCCTGCGGGGTGACGTAGACGCCCTAGAAGCACGTACAAGGGAACTAGAACTGACTCAGTTCTCCACCACCACCAAACTGGATGGAGAAGTCGTCTTGGGGCTGACAGGTATTGTCGCAGGCGAGAATATTTTCGGCGAAAAAGTCGATGATGTGGAGATCTTCGGGGGGCGAACCCGTCTTAATTTTGAAACCAGCTTTACGGGTCAAGACTTGTTAAGAACACGACTTCAAGCCTTTGGACTCTCGACCTTCACTAGCAGAACACTGACATATGAGGGAAACCTAGCTTTTGCAGACGAAGATGCCAATAATGATGTCAAGATTGATGCGCTGCTCTATAGTTTCCCCATCGGTCAAAGTACACAAGTTGTCATTGCCGCTAATGCAGGCGCAGCAGATGACTTTGCCAGTACCGTTAACTTCCTAGACGGCGACGGTGCGTTTGGTGCCTTATCTCGCTTTGGCACACGTAATCCTATCTACTACCTGGTTGAGGGGTCTGGGATTGGGATAAGGCAACAGCTTGGTAATACTCTAGAACTGAGTCTGGGGTATTTAGCTGGTGATGCTGGTAACACCAGAAGCGGTGGTGGTTTGTTCGGTGGTCCTTACGGCGCTTTGGCACAGTTAGTTTACAAGCCTAGCGACAGATTCCAGATTGGCTTTACTTACATCAACTCCTACAACCGCGAAACGCTCACAGGTAGTCCTCTTTCTAATCCCCGGACGTTACTTCGTAACCTCGCCGATCAACCCGCAAATATCAACTTTCAACCACCTGGTATACCTGGAACTCCTAGATTCTTTCCTGCAAACCAACCGATTGCAGCAGGACAATTGCTTCCAGTGGGAACACAGCTTCCAGTCGGAACTACGCTGAATGCACCGACAACACTTCCATTTCCCATAACGATAGGAGCAATAACATTTCCAACGGGAACAACGATTCCAGCAGGAACAACGCTTCCAGCACCAATCACACTGCCAACAGACCTAGCACTTCCAGCACCAATCACATTGCCAATAGACCTGACGATTCCAGCCGCAATCACGCTTCCTCCCCCCATTGCTTTCAACGGCACCGTAGGGGAGTTACTGAGTCAGCCTAACTTTGCTGGAATTCCTCTTGGGTTTGACCTCAATATCCCCATCATTAGTAATTCTTACGGGATACAGCTATCCTGGCAGGCGAGCGACAACTTTGTTCTGGGTGGCTGGGTTGGCTACACGACAACTACAACGCTATCCACAGGAAATGGTCTATTTAGCCGTGGGAATATCAATACCATCAATGGGGCTATTACCCTAGCGTTCCCCGATATCGGTAAAAAAGGCAACTTAGGAGGAATCATCGTTGGAGTAGAACCATTCGTGCTTGACACTGATATACAGGTCAATCCAACGTTAGCTAATCCATCAAGCTTAAATCCTGCCTTAATTCCTGCTGGACTAGCGTTGTTAAGCTCTTCACCAGCAATCAGAGGGCTTGTAAACAACTTTAACAGACCCGATCCTGATGTTTCACTGCATATAGAAGGGTTCTACCAAATGCGGCTAACAGATAATATCTCGGTCACGCCAGGGGTAATTTGGATCACTGCTCCCGGCTCGCTAGGGAGTAACTCTGATATTGTGATCGGCACCCTTCGAACTACCTTTACTTTCTAGAGCTGCTTGGGGTCAGCTGAGACTGCTAAGTATTTATATTAAAGTCACTTGGGAAGTAGCGATCGCTTCTGGATAGTTACTGCCCATGTGACAGCCCTTGGCTACGGAATATAAACTACCCAGGCTTGCCTAACGGCTGAAGCCTGGGTTTTCAGTAGCCCTGAAGTTATCGAACAAGTTAAGACTTCGGCGTGACCCTTCGACAAGCTCAGGGCGGAGACTCTCAGTCGAACGCTGAACGTATTCAATAGTTCTGTTTAACTTGCACGACAACCCCGTGCCTCCAGGCTGGTTTATAGACAGCCCCACAAGTGCAATATTGCTGGCTCCATTAAAGTCGGCATCTCCGTGCCAGCTACAATGCCCACACGAGAACGTCTTGCCACTCCGGTAAGACTTTCCTCTTACTGGATGAATGTGTAAGCATTGGCTGCACATTTGGGATGTGTATGCAGGAGAAATAGGGATAACACGAACGCCAGCGCCTAGAGCTTTGTACTCGATAAATTGACGCAACTGGTAGAATGCCCAGCTATTAGAGCGT
>DATNPI010000384.1:0-6538 GCA_036703325.1 Coleofasciculaceae cyanobacterium | reverse complement strand
ATCAACTCGGATAAGCCAAACAGTGACAGGAGCGACGTATCTTTGAGCAATCCAATAAACTGACCGACAATTGCTGGAATAACTGCTTTTAGAGCTTGAGGCAAGACAATCAGCAAAACCAGCAGTGCTGAATTCAATCCCAAAGCGCGTGCCGCTTCGGATTGGCCACGCGGTACAGCTTGCAGACCTCCACGGACGTTCTCTGCCAGGTAAGCAGAACTGAACAGAACCAGTCCCGCGATCGCTCGTAGCACCCGATCCAGCTGACGAAATTCTGGCGGCAGGAATAAGGGAAACATCACCTGAGCCAAAAATAGAATACCGATAAGCGGTAGACCGCGAACCACTTCAATGTAGAGAATCGATAACCAACGCACGACTGGCAGAGGGCTTTGGCGTCCCAAAGCCAGTAACACCCCAATGGGAAATGAGAGTGTGATACTGATGAGGGCCATCAACAAAGTCAGTAGCAAACCACCCCATAGATTGGTTTGGGTCTCCTCTAAACCCAAACCTCCCTTGATGAACCACATGACAATTAAAAAGGAGACAGGCCAAGCGGCAGGCAACCAGCTACCCAGTTGAGGGGACAACTGCCGCCCGATCCCAACAGCAGCTGCCGCAACAACAATTATTCCTAGAAGCCAGAGGCGCGGCGTTAAGTCAAGGGGAAGAAAGACCACAGCCGCGATCGCTATAGCAAGGGCAAATAATACAGGACGACTCCAAAGGAGGCTATTTTTCTGGGAAAAGCCCCAGGATAGACCTGCGATCGCGGCGATAATCCCTAAAGAAAGCCAAAGCCGCCAGTACAGTTCTTGGGGGAAAAGACCAACAAAAAACAGCCGTAAGTTTGTTGTAACAACGGCCCACTGCGCCTGTGTAAACAGCCAGACGATGAGAGCGCTGAGTCCCTGGAACAGTAAAAACAGGAAAACAACCGTCAGAATGCCGTTGTACCAGGTACTAAATAGATTTTTCCGCACCCATTCCACAGGGGAGAGGGACGCGCTGACTGGGGGAGCAATTGGGGGTACGGAATCCATCTGCGTCATGATTGCCTTTAGCGTTCCTTCAGTTGCACCGTCCGGTTGTACAGGTTCATCAGTAGCGAGATGAGCAGGCTAATCGTGAGGTAGGTAACCATGATTATCAGCATTACTTCCACGACACGCCCGGTTTGATTGAACGTCGTGGACGCAACAAAATACATATCGGGATAGCCCACAGCGACCGCCAAACTGGAATTCTTCGCCAAGTTGAGGTACTGACTGGTCAATGGCGGAATGATCACCCGTAGGGCTTGCGGTAAAACCACCATCTGCATAATCCGACCCGGTTTGAGGCCTAATGCTTGTGCCGCTTCCACCTGACCTTTAGGAACTGATTGAATTCCTGCCCGAACAATCTCGGCAATAAAGCTAGCGGTGTAGATCACCAGCCCAAGTAGTAAAGTGCTAAACTCTGGGCTTATTACCAATCCGCCTTGAAATTGTGCGTTGTTCGTTACCTGAGGCAGAGTCAAGAGAAATGGTGCTGTCTGGGTCAGAATTAATGCAACCACTACCGAAAGGGCGATCGCGCCTATTGCCCATAAGAGCGGTTTTTCCGCACTTCCTTGTTCCACCATAATGCGGGTACGCCAACGCCAAAGCCACGCTGCACCCAAAACTCCCAACGCCAGCAGCACCAGCCAAATCCCTGTTCCTGATGTGGCGGCAAACCAGGGCAGAGCAATTCCTTGGTTGGTTAGTAAAATCGGGCCGGGTAGGGTAATTCGTTTGTCGATTAGCGGCAGTTGCCCGAAAACTGCAAAGTACCAGAAGAATAGTTGCAGCAGTAATGGTATGTTGCGAAAGGTTTCCACATATACCAAGGCGAGTTTCCGCACTAACCAGTTGTCAGACAGACGAGCAATCCCGACTATCAGCCCGACAATCGTCGCCAGGACAAGACCTAGCACCATTACTCGCAAAGAGTTGACCAACCCTACAGCTATTGCCCGACTATAGTTATCGGCTGGACTGTAAGGGATGACTGACTCGCCAATGTCGAAGGAAGCCTGCGAGTTGAGAAAGTCAAATCCTAATGGAATATTTAGTTGATCCAGGTTGTACAGGAGATTGTCTGTGATGATCCCAATCACAGTTACAACTAGGACAAGTGCGATCGCCTGTCCGGCAATTTTCCAGAATCGCTCATCCCGCAACAGCGTTTTTGGGTTGCTCCAGTTCAGTCCTTGGCGCTGTGGCGCTTGTTGACTCGACCTCGTCATAGGTCAACCTTAGCGGAATGGAGGAGCGTACATTAAGCCGCCCTTACTCCAAGTGTTGTTCTGACCGCGTTCTAGCTTAAATGGCGTATTCGGGCCGAGGTTGCGATCGTAAATCTCGCCGTAGTTGCCCACCTTTTTGATAACGCGAACCGCAAAGTCGTTGCTCACGCCTAGACCTTTACCCAGATCTCCTTCTGCCCCAAGAAAACGTTTAGTAACTGGGTCAGTGCTGCTGACTTTTTGATCAACGTTCTTCGAGTCGATTCCTTGCTCTTCTGCTTCAATCAGAGTGTAAACAGTCCACCTAACAAGATTAGACCACTGAGCATTACCATTAGCTACAGCGGGTGCCAAAGGCTCTTTTGACATCACATCTTGTAATACCACATGGTTATTTTGATCGGGTAGTACCGAACGGCGAGACACAAGCTGAGAGCGATCGGCTGTGACGCCCTGACAGCGGCCTTGGGCATACGCTTCAAACGTGGGATTCACTTCTTCAAAGACGATGGGCGTATACTTGACGTTAATTTTACGCATGGCGTCAGCCAAGTTCTGCTCAGTGGTTGTTCCCGTCTGCACGCAGACAGACTTGCCCTCAAAGTCTTTCAAGGTTTTGATTCCACTGTTGCTTTTCACCATCATGCCTTGACCGTCATAAAAGGTGACGGGAGCAAAGTCCATGCCGTTAGAAGTCTCACGGCTCATGGTCAAGGTTGTGTTGCGGCTGAGTATATCCACTTCCCCAGCTTGCACGGCTGTAAATCTTTCTTTGGCGTTAAGGTTGCGGAACTCTACAGCATCAGGGTTATCAAACACTGCAACAGCGACTGCCCGACACACATCCACATCCAGTCCGGAGTATTTTCCTGACTGATCCACAAAGCTAAACCCAGGCAAGTTTCCGCTAACACCGCATACCAGCTTGCCACGCGCCTTAACTTTTTCTAACAGACCAGAGTTTGGTGTTCCCTGGGCATCTGCCTGAGCTGACTTTTCACTGGAACGACTTCTACAAGCTGCTAAAGGCATCACCAAGAGCATGACGGCTAGCAGCAGGAAACTGCTTTTACGCATATATGTCTTCTTAATTCTCGACCTTACAAGTCGCTACTTTTAAATGAGTAAGACCTCAGAAGTTTTACCTTCCGAGTCTTTTAGAGATTTTGTTTTGTTTTACTCATACTATATGCATAATTACTGAGAGGTTGCAGTCATTGATACACTTTTATTTACGAATAACTACATAAAAATACATATATAAAGACCAAAAGCCGGGAAGGATCGCAAAGGTCGATTTTCGGCTAAACCCTTCCCAGCCTAATGTTTACTGCATCGGGTAAGCTCATCGCCCACCTGAGGGTCGGGGGATTTCATGTTAGTAGATAGTGGTTGGTGGTCAGTTGTTTTTTCTACTGATTACTGACCACTGACCACTGACCACTGACCACTGACTACTACAACAGAAAGCACCGACGATCATTGCCGCACGCAGGCTCTCTCACTTGTCTGTTGCTAAGGTTTTCTAACGCTGTTCAGCTAGCTCCCGGATTAGGGACAACCGATTGTTCAGGTAGTCATTCAAGATATGAATTTCTTCATGATTAAGCGATCGCTCTTGTTTAAATTGCTTCAGTATCCACTGAACCAAGCTTGCATCATCCAGTTTCAGCAGCAGATTGGTCTGAGTCGTTTCAATTAAAGACCACAGCTGACGCAGCATCGTGGGAGTCATACAATCTCCTTTGTAGGTAAAAACCCTTGCTGGGCAGGGGAATAGGGAAGCGGGTCTTCCAATACCGTGCAGTGAGCTGTTCCAAACACGGAATAAATAAATTAAGAAATCCTTAAGAATTCCTTCTTCTTTCCTACAATAACTGATCTGGGGATAGCACAGGCAAGATCACACAAGATGATACAAGAGTTACCACAGGCTTAACAAAGTGAAGATTAACTTGACAGATTGGTCAAATAGTACGCCCTAACGGAGGGTGCAGCCGATGGTCCCGCTGCGTTTCAGGCTATTGCTTCCAATCGCTTGCTAACCTTCTCCCTGGTTGCAAGACCGAAGGAGGCTAACGTGTCCCGCTTCGCTATCGGGTGCGCTCTATTCTTTCTTCAAAGCTGCCTGCGCCTTCCCTATATACTCAAATAGCTCAGGAGCGGGGAAACCAAATTGCTGTTGCATTTGAGGATACTCGGATTGCACCATGTTGTTTAAGCTTTGCATAATGCCGGAATTTCCACCTGTGAAACCGTCTAGTAACTCACACCAACGCTTCGCTAGTATCAGGACTTTTTCATCAGTTGGATCTGTGCCTTTGTTCATTTCTTCTTGCACTCTTGCCAACAAGTCTTGCCAATCCTTTTGTACTTGCTCAATGACATCGTCACCAAGCACTTCTCTTCTTTGGTCTAAATACTGACGTTGTTCTGGTGTGTAATACTTATTGAACAGAGCTTCTGTCATTTTGCTTACCTCTATCACTTGAATTAAGTCACTGATAAAAACTTCTTCAGAAGCTTGCAGACGAGTAGAAATTCCCTCAAGGAGTCTAGCTAGCTTCTGCTGAAGTTCGATTTGTTCGTGTAGCTTGGCAATGTGCGATTGGATGACAGCTACAGGAGAGAAATCAGGATTCTGAAGACAATCCTTAATTTCTTCTAACGAAAAACCGAGCTGGCGAAGTGACACGATTTGCTGCAAACGGATAATATCTTCTTGTGTATATAGGCGGTGGTCTGCTTCTGTACGCTGGGAAGGTTTTAAAAGACCAATCTCGTCATAGTAATGAAGAGTTCGCACAGATAGACCAGTCTGCTTCGCTAAATCGCCGATTTTCCTAGATGTTTGCCGGAGTGTTTCACTCATTTTTGAAGTGTTTCATCAGCAACATCTTTACTGTAGAACCTGACGCTACGTGAGGTGCAAGTAGAAATTTCAAACTTCTCCATGAGATTCAGATCCCCCCCAGCCCCCCTTAAAAAGGGGGAGAATTCAGTCAGGGGGATTTAGGGGAATCTCCGGGTTTGCAAACAGACTCCAGGGCGTGTCTGCAAAGTCCAAGATATTAGGGTAGAGACTCTCGGATTCGGGCGACAATTTATAGCTCATACCTGAGCATTTGTGTCTGAAGACGAGAACCCTTAAATGAGTTTGCGGACAGACCCTCGCATTTGGATATACAAATCTTGGTTGAGTAGCAAAATTAATCGTCCGAATGCTGAGGCTCGTTCCTCGCAAACGCGAGAGCTATCGCTACCGCAACGCTTTCGCCCCTACATAACTATTGTTTGACTAGTGGAGTTTTTCTTGGCTTCATAGAATCGGGAGGCAACATATCCTAGTGAATAAATCAAAGTTGCGTTACTAGACGCTCCAGCTACAGCACCGATTACAGGAAGAAGTTCTACAAGGCTCATCCCAACCTTCAGTACTCCGGAGCCTCCCACAGACAAACCAAAAATTGCCAGAGCTTCACCCCGTCGAGTTGGGTCTTTAAGCGAGAATCCGTATGCCGCAGCAATGCGATAGACCATCTCAGCTTGGAGTGCTGTAACCGCAGCCAAATCGACCGCAAACAGAGTTAGCGCCAGAGGAGGTATAAAGTTAGTGAGTAATCCAATCCCTCCGGCTTTCAGCGCAGTATCGACCATAATTCGGTGAGCAATCTGCTCAGGTGTTTCTAGAGGGTAGTCCTGTCGCAGCTTGTCTACCTCGTTCTGAGCCTTCTCCACATCAACCTGACCGAGCGCAGCGAGTAGCCAGTTGATGCCTGGAACTTTAGCAGCATATTTGATTAGCGGATTTTCAGCAATTGGAGTAACGGCTTTGCCTACAGTTTCCGTTCCCTGTTCCACAAATTGCTGCGCCGCAGAGCCAACCGTCTTGCCTACAGCAGCAGTAGTGTTGGTAACGTCGTCAGCAGCAATCTGTACTGCATTAGAAGCCACCTTTGCCGCAGAAGCAGCCATTTGAGTTACTGTAGCGATCGCTTCACTCACTTGGTCTGTGCCTGAACGTTCTCTGCCTTGTACTGCCATAGGTTTTGGTTGACTTCTGTACTTTGTGATTAACCTACACCTACTCTATAAAAGGTAAAGACTATGTGACCTCTATCGTCTGACAGTCATTCGATAGTCTGAAAGGTTGAGAAGTTGGGATGAATATGCGATCGCTACTAAGGTTAAGCGATCGCTCTTTCCCGGTTAGAAACAGTTGCTGGATGAGGACGAGCAGGTATCGTGTGCGTAGCATCTATT
>DATNPI010000378.1:0-2775 GCA_036703325.1 Coleofasciculaceae cyanobacterium | reverse complement strand
GGTTGACAGGACTGCCGCGATTAACTCCTTGGTCGTGGTTTTGCCCACAGAGCCGGTTACGGCAATTACTGGAATATCAAACTGGTCACGCCACCATCTCGCAATTTGCTGATAGGCAAGTAGCGTGTCTTCTACTTGCAGTTGCGGAATGCCGTTGAGTTGGGTGGGAGCGCGGCGATCTGTAATTACCGCGATCGCACCTCTCTCTACAGCAACTCCTGCAAAGTCATGCCCATCAAACTTCTCTCCCCGCAGGGCCAAGAATACATTACCGGGTTTGAGGCTGCGGGTATCAGTCGTAATACCAGTGAAGAGGGTTGAAGCCGCTTCATCGGATAGATTTATCGGCGTTGCCGCCAGAATTTCCACCAGTTGAGTCACAAGAAGCTGACAAGCCATAAGTCTATCTATCCAAATTTGACAAAATCATGCTTTGGTGGAGTAATGTTTTGTAATACATCGTCGCAGGAGGCTAAGAGGTTGCTTTACTGAATCTTTACAATTTTGCCGCATATCTACGGATCTCGATAAAGAGTTAGTCAAGATATGCTTTAGTTGGAATAGTCTGGCGAAAATTTAGAACTCATTGTGTTTACTCTCTAAAGAGGGTAAATAATTGTGGTGCCATCTAAATTTTCCATGTCCATTCTAAAGCGCAAGTCAAAGTTGAATTTACATCTTCCCGATAAAACCACTATTAATTAGCCCTAGCGTCTCACGTAGGAGGGCTCGCAGAAGTGACTACTTGGACAGACTCTGACATTCGACAAACTAGCCTGGAAGAGCAGCAGCTCTACGATCATCTACTTTATTGCGTACAGGTTGAGCTGCCTAGCGAACTAATAGAGCGCTTCCAACGCCTTTTTCTAGATGGAGCGAGGTATGTAGATCCGCAAATCTGGTTGGCGTTGGAGAAGCTAACAATGAGCAAGCGGGCTGATCAAGACTTCAAGTTTGTACTCAACCGTTGCTGCCATATTCTGATCAATCGCTGGCAGATGCAGCCTCAACTGCAAGGGGCAATACCTCAGTTGGTTGCCCTGTTCGAGAATCCACCCGATCCTCGGAAAGTTCAATCTCGTGGGGCAAGGCGTCTGCGGCAGCTGGTGCAGCTTTTCACAGAGACGGAGCAATATCTGACGTTGCAACGTTTGTCTCGGGTGATGAGCGAAACAGCAGAAGCGAGTGGGAATGGCTCAAAGGTAATAGGCAGCCTCATTCAGCGGTATCCTTACCTATATGAGCATTGCCTTCTGAGTGAAGATAGCAGTTACGAGCATCAGCAGACTGTCCGGCAAATTCAGGCGCGGGTGCAGCGACGCTTTGAACTTGATTTATCTCAGTATGTAACTTATCAGGTGCGACGCGCCCAAGCGGTACGGACGCAGTCGATAGAAGCATTGGACAAGGTGATCCAGCCGGTGAAAAATCCCACACTTTTGAGCGATCGCGAGTTGGGTGTTGCCCTCAAGCAGTTTGTCGGCAAAGTACAAGGTTCCTCCACCTACCGAGATGTCGCCCAAAGCTTCCTCACCCACAGTAGCCACACGTCTTCCTACAAAGATTTTAAGGACGACTTATATGAGTATCTGACGGCTTCGATTGACCCAGCTTATGGGAAACGTCAGTTTAATGATCGGCTGTACGATCAGCTCAAAAATATCCTGCCTGTCTGCGATTCCCAGAAACCCAGTGAATTTCTGCTGGTACGAACTTGTAGCCAGTTATTGAACTTCTTAGTAGTAGAGAGTCCTCAGCGACCTAACCACTTTATTTTTGTCGATCTAATCACCAACCTGGGAGCAACCCTTACTACTGGGTTGTTGCTCAAGATTGTGCTGCTGTGCCGCAAAGTCAAACCCTACTTGGAAAAGCGATTTTCCATTTTGTTTAACCACTATGAGTCTTCGACCAGAGACGGCGTACCGTGGTTGATAACATCTTTGGAAAACTTGAATGTTGCTTTTAGCATTCACTTTGGGTCAGCTGACCTTTCGTGTCTGAATCAGATTATGTAAGTTGTTTGTTGTTAGTTGTTGGTTGTTGGTCTTTCATACACACTTAGGTTCGTAATCAAGAAACAAACAACAAACAACTAATTACGACTCTCTATACTACGACTATTGTAGAGACTCATCGCTTTCTCAAATCCTTGCTTGAGACCGAGTTCCACGGCGTCAACCACGAGTTGGAGGACTTCAGACATGATCTGGGTTTCTTGGGGTGAAAATTTTCCCAGTACATGGGAGACAGTGTCCTTGTCGATACTAGACTTACCGATGCCAATCCGCAGGCGAGGGAAATTTTGCGTACCGAGATGTGCGATCGCAGACTTCATCCCATTGTGACCTCCAGCTGAACCTGAAAGGCGCAGCCGCAGACGCCCCACCGCTAAATCCATATCGTCATAAACGATCAGTACCGACTCAGGCGATAGTTTATACCAATCCGTCACCGCACGAATTGCCTGCCCAGAACGATTCATATAGGTGAGGGGCTTGAGCAAAAGCAGCTTGTCCCCACCAGGCCCGCGCCCTTCACCAAACAACCCCTGGAATCGGCGATTTTCGCTCCAAGAAATCTGCCAGGTTCGGGCTAGGGCATCAACGGCGTCAAAGCCGATATTGTGGCGCGTTTTATCGTACTTGGGTTCTGGATTCCCCAAACCTACAATCAGCTGAGGAATCACCAAAGTAGATGGTGAGGTAGCTTCCGTCATATGTTCCCAATAAAACTGACACGATCGCCTTCTAAACGCAGAGTAACGCAAAGGGA
>DATNPI010000377.1:0-13559 GCA_036703325.1 Coleofasciculaceae cyanobacterium | reverse complement strand
CACGAACACGGGCTTAAAGTCGCCGTGATTGTCAATGAGTTCGGTGAAATCGGCATTGACAACCAGTTAGTCATCGATGCCGATGAAGAAATCTTTGAAATGAACAATGGCTGTATCTGCTGTACCGTTCGGGGTGATCTGATTCGGATTATTGGCAACTTGATGCGGCGGCGCGATAAGTTCGACCATTTGGTGATTGAAACTACTGGTTTGGCTGACCCGGCACCAGTAATTCAAACCTTTTTCGTTGATGAAGATATGCGCGACCAGATGCAGCTCGATGCTGTGGTGACGGTGGTCGATGCCAAGCATATCTGGGACCACTGGGACAGCAGTGAGGCTCAAGAGCAAATTGCCTTTGCTG
Source organism: Coleofasciculaceae cyanobacterium (assembly GCA_036703325.1). GTDB lineage: Bacteria > Cyanobacteriota > Cyanobacteriia > Cyanobacteriales > Coleofasciculaceae > DATNPI01. The sequence goes on along the minus strand of DATNPI010000377.1, from coordinate 13,195 downwards.
ATGTAATTTTGATTAACAAAACTGACCTGGTGACAGCAGAACAACTCGATGAGCTAGATAAACGGATTCGAGCGATGAATGCTATGGCAAAAATCTACCGCACCCGCAACGCGGAGTTAGAGATGGATGCTCTTTTGGGGGTAAAAGCATTTGACCTGAAGCGGGCGCTGGAAATTGACCCACAATTCTTAAGCGAAGATGCCCACGAGCATGATGAATCGGTGTATTCAGTGGCTTTGGTGGAGTCGGGTGAACTGGATGGTGAAAAGTTGCAACATTGGATGAGTCGATTGTTGCAAACTCAAGGCCCAGATATCTTTCGCATGAAAGGTATTCTCAATCTGGTTGGGGAAGACCATCGCTTTGTCTTCCAGGGCGTACATATGCTATTTGATGGCACACGCGATCGCCCCTGGAAACCTGGAGAAACCCGTAAAAATCAACTCGTCTTCATTGGTCGCAATTTGGATGAAGCCAAGCTCAGAGAGGACTTTAGAGCGTGTATGGCTTAAAACCCACACTCCGCACTAGTTAAGTATCACACTAAGGAGTCTTGGGGAATAGGGAATGGGCAATAGGGAATGGGAAAAGTATTGTACATAGTCTATGTATTTTTAATTACCAATACCCAGGGCCCAATTCCCTTTAAACTTCCACAAGCCAGTTGAAGGTGCCCAAGGTGAGATACAAGCGTTCTTGTTCTCTCCCCCTCTTGTGCGGTTAGATTGGAAACCAGTGTAGAGCTGCTGGTTCGTTGCTTAACTGAGGCTTTAAGACTTGGCGCAAATAATGAGCTAAGAGTTTGCCAGTGTAAGGCGTGAGAACATAATCTTCAACTCCTAAAGTTCGCTCTATCCAGGGAAGACCGTACCCAGCGTCAGCACTCAGAGCAACAATAGGAACATCCTGAAACTGGGGATAACGACTGAGTTCTTGCGCCCAAGCTTTACCTTGTGCTTCCGAAACCTCTCCATGAATTAGCACCAAGTCTACAGTACGTGGCAAGGATTGAGGTGTAACGTCTTCCGGTCTAGACACAAACGTGACTTCAAAGCCGTTAACAGAGAACCATTCCTTCAAAGTTTGATAGTTACTAGGTGTAGCACCAATTGCAACCACACTGGTTATGTTCGATTCATCCTTCAAGCTCTTTGCTTCTATGTCATTGAACTTTTGGTGTAAGAGCCAAGAGTCAATACAGAGTGTGCAATTGGAAGTATCGCGGACAGAACCTTCAGACATGGGAACTGGCAGGTTGCAACGGGCACACTCGCTAACGGTGCAACTTCCGCCTAGGAATTGGCTAAAGCTATAAAGATCTCCTTCTATATAAAGCTCGCCGAAGTCACGACGCTGCTGGAGTTGTCTCCAAAATTCTTGAAAATCTCTGTGATAGCCCCAGTACCGATACACCGAACCCTCAAAGGACAGCGAACCACTCAAAGGACTAATTACAGCCTTGCCTCGGCTCACATAATAGGCAACATAGCTCATCAGTAAGTCAGTTTTAGTCGTTGCATCATTTTTTTTGTCACTTTCTGAAGCAGGTACGCCCCTTTGGTTCTGCGGTAATGCTGGCGTTTTCTCCTGTTCTACTACCTTAGATTGCCGCAGTAAATCCTCATAGAGAATTACGCGATCGCGTCCCTGTGCTTTTGCCTGAGTGAGTGAGTGAGCGGCAGCACTAAGTAGTATCGTCGATGAGTATTCATGGCTGGGAATAATGCTAGCCACTCCTAAACTAAGGGTGAGGTAGTTGCTAAACGGAGAATTTGTATTGACAATTTCTAAAGCTTTAATCGCACAACGGATTTCCTCTGCCACTCGAAGCGCATCTTCTGCTTTTGTACTCGGCAGAATTACGATGAATTCTTCGCCACCATAGCGGGGTACTACATCGGCAGGGCGCTTCACAGCACGAATGATCGCTCCAGCTACTTGTTGCAAACATTTGTCGCCCGCTTGACGACCATAGGTATCGTTATAGGCTCTGAAACAATCGAAATCGCCGAGAATCAGTGACAATGAGGTTTGCTGCGATGCCATACGCCGCCATTCTTGGTCAAGATAGACTTTAAAACGGAGATGGTTGGCTGCCTGAGTTAGGCTATCTGAAAACGCTAGGCGCTGCAACTCTTGATTAGTCTCAAGGAGATGATACTGATTAGTCTCAAGGGGCTGATACCACTTTTCTCGGGGTCGCCATCCTTCTTCCGACAGATTGTGAGCGACAACTCTATTCTTACTCGAATGTTGCGAAGTCAATTTAGTTTCTAAAAGATTTTCGATGTCTGGCATTTCTTGGTAACAATGGTGACAAAACCAGTAACTTCTTTGGGAAGAGATGTGACGAAGCAAAGGTTCTGTACAGCAAGGACATAGATGTTTTTTCATCATAATTATTTTCATTCTCTCTAAGGGATTAGAGGTAATGCCCAGATTTATTGATTTCGCTATTTATATTCCTATTTTCCTTAATTTTTAAAAAGAAAATATGTTTTTTATCTAAGTTTTGTTAACAACTATTAACTCGATCAACTGGCTTAGAAATTAGTGCAGCAAATATGAAACTCTGTTCCGCAAAGAGCCGCGTCAGGCGCTATTGTCCTGGTTAAGCTATGCCGAAGTTGAGCGGCTGTAAGCTAATGCCGCAAACAACTGGGATTTACTCACAGGTGCCAGGGTAAAAATGGATATTGATTTGTAGCTTGATTTAATCCAATAACGGTTTGAGTCCGCTTACTAATATTTTCATGGCTTCTTTGTACGCGAAGCTCATGGAATCTAATACCGCTTTCTCGTAGATGAGCTACATAGGCACTGATGAGAATAGGCAATAGAAAGCATCCCAAAATTGTCAATTATCAGCCAATGAGCTTGTAGTAGACAAAAACAAGAATAGTATAATCATTTTTTGCTATTTAATTGACTGTTTTCAGCAATCCATGCCGCATACCATAAAATACTCTGTCGATTAGCGTCCGCTCTTTTTCATCAAGTGCATTCTCAGCAAGCAGGACATACTTTAATAGTTGCTGGTCGGTATAAGTAACTGTACGCTCCATCAAGATTTGAGCAACCAGTTCTTCGACACTAATCTTGAATGAAAACATTTGAGCTGACATAGTAGTTTTTAGAAAAATTTTGTAATTATAATATGAACTTCTGATGAGGCTTTTCCTGTGATCCAGAGGTAAGAGCCGAGGTGATGTTGAATCATGATTTTCTGTGATGCATATCACTGCACCAACTAATCCTTGAGAAGATTTGTCTAGGAGTAGTTCCAAACGTTTAATCGGTGTATTCCTTTTTGCTGCTGCTACAGAACCGATGAGAAGCTGCAAGACGTTGACGATGACACCTTGATTGCGATCGCTTAGAGTTCTGGACTTACGCAACATCCACCGATTAGCCTCCCCAGCCCCCATTTTGGGAATGCTAGTACATAAGTACTGAATTAGGGTTAGAGCTTTTCGATGTGGTCTGCTAGTCGGTGAAGCCGTAGTAGCAGAAGACTGAAGGGAGTACATTTGACGAATAACGGCGCTAGAAGCCGTAAGACGGCTTATCAGCTAGTTAATGAAACTACAGGCTCGATCACTGCTATTCCTCTAAAATAATCTGGCGAGAAGCAATTTTATCTCTTCAGAACGATCCTCTACAGGGGTCAAAGACGGGACAATAACCCCATCCACTTCAACGTCTTTTGCTTTTTGTTAAGGCTGAGGGTCTTATGGCAAGTCCAATCGAATTTAAGTTATTTGCTCCTTACAACAAAGGAGCTGCATTGATCGGGTCTTTCTCCAACTGGGAAGAAATCCCGATGGAGAAAGGTGAGGATGGTTATTTCCGGACTCAGGTTGAGCTTGAGGATGGAGTTTATCAGTATAAATTCCGCGTTCAATCCAAATCCTGGTTCTTTGAAGCCGATCAATGGGTTGATGTCGTTGACCCCTACGCCACAGACATTGATGACTCCTCCCAAAATGGCAACGTGCGAATTAAAGATGGCGAACGGATTATCGATACATACGTTTGGAAACACGATGACAAGCCATTACCTGCTGATCATGAGTTAGTCATCTATGAATTGCACGTTGGTGACTTCTCCGGTGGGGAGGCCGATCCCTTCGCCAGAGGTCAATACAAGCACGTTGTTGAAAAATTAGATTACCTGGCTGACTTGGGGGTTAACGCCATTGAGTTGATGCCAGTCAAGGAGTATCCAGGCGACCACAGCTGGGGCTACAATCCTCGCTACTTCTTCGCTACAGAATCTAGCTACGGCACGAGTGAGGAGTTGAAGAACTTGATTGATGAGTGTCATGGTCATGGCATTCGCGTCATCATGGACGGGATTTATAACCACTCAGAAGCAGAAAGTCCTCTGACGCAGATTGACCACGACTACTGGTATCACCACTCCCCTCGTGACCCTGATAACAACTGGGGACCAGAGTTTAACTACGAATTCTACGACGAAAACCTGGATACTTTCCCAGCGCGGAAGTTTATGGGTGACCAAGTACGCTTTTGGGTTGAACAGTATCATATCGACGGCATTCGCTTTGACGCAGCGAGACAAATTGCTAACTACGATTTCATGCACTGGATTGTTCAGGAAGCCAAAAAAGCGGCTAGCATGAAGCCTTTTTATTGCGTTGCCGAACACATTCCTGAAACTACCAGCATTACCAATGCAGACGGACCAATGGATGGCTGCTGGCATGACAGCTTCTATCACTGCGTTCTGGAACATATCTGCGGTGACACCTTTGATATAGAACGCCTTAAGGATGTGATTGATTGCAAGCGGCAAGGCTTTATGGGTGCCACCAATGTCGTGAATTACCTGACAAATCATGACCACAATCATGTTTTAGCAGAGCTAGGCGATCGCGGCATTTTGGATGAGGAAGCGTTTAAGCGCAGAAGGCTAGGGGCAGTCATCACTATGACAGCAGTCGGAGTCCCTCTGCTGTGGATGGGTGAAGAGTTTGGCGAGTATAAGTACAAAACGCAAGAGCAAGCAAAAATCGATTGGACGCTACTCGGTCATGACCTAAATCGCGGTCTGTTCGACTTTTGCAAAGGTTTGATTCATCTTCGTAAAAGCAATCATGCCCTCTACACCGAAAACATCGACTTCATCCACGAAAATCCAGAAGCTAAGGTATTAGCCTACAGTCGTTGGAATGGTGAAGGTTCTCGTGTAGTGGTAGTGGCAAACTTCTCCGAAAACTTCCTGGGTGGCTATCACATTCCTAATTTCCCAGAAGCGGGAACGTGGCACGAGTGGACGAGGAACTACGATGTTCAAGCTGGGGAGGATGGCATCATGATTGATCTTGGAGACTACGAAGCCCAAGTTTTTGTCTGGCACTAAGGTAGTGGCGTTAGTAGGACGCACGAAACAGACTTCTGACTGCAAACAGTCAGAAGCCTTTCGCAGTAGTATCTCTATCGCCCTAGTTCTTCCTTTGCTTTCTTGCGAATCTTGATGGCGTTAGGGTTGTCCGGCTGAAGTTGGAGTGCTTTGTCCAAGGCAGGAATGGCTTCAGCAAAGCGCCCAAGGTTCCAAAGGGCTTCGCCTTTAGTACTCCAGGCCTGGGCAGAATCTCTTTTGAGAGCAATGGCTTTATCAAGTGCGTCAATCGCTTCAACGGAGCGACCTACGGACTGGAGTGCCACGCCTAAACTAAGCCAAGCTTCAGGAAAATCTGGCTTGATTTCGGTTGCTCGCTCGTAGAGTGCTAACGCTTCTATCGTCTGCTTCTGCTGGTAAAGGGCGTTGGCTTTGCTCCACAGCGCTTCTGGGTAGTTTCGCTTGAGATCGAGGGCGTCGTTGCACGCGACAATTGCTTCGGCAGGTTTGCGCATTTTCTCCAAACTGTAGCAACGACCCCAATAGGCTTTTGCAACATCCGGCTTAAGCGCGATCGCGTTTTTTCCGCTGCCAGAACCAATTACTTGATCGTAGAGCGAGAGTGCTTTTTGGTGTTCTCCGGCTTTCCGTAAGTCATCAGCTTGACGCAGAAGTTCTGCTGGCTTCGGCTTAGGAGGAGTGGATGTTGGAGTAAGCTCCTCGACAGGGCTTTTGGTGGGGCTTGCAGTAGGGGCACCGCTACGATTAGTAGTTTGATTGGCGAATTGGGGGGATACTGCGGTCTTAGCAATCAAAGCGATCGCACCCACAGCGGCTAAACCAGCAAGAATCGACCACAGCTTTACAAACCCTCTCCCTCTCTGGAGTAACCCTGATGTGGCACTCGTTAGCGCTGCTCTTGCCGATGGTTGCTCTTGTTGAGACAGAGGTGCCGTTTCCTCTACAACGTTGACTGAAGGTGAGGTTTCTGCGGGCAGTTCTGTTGGCACCCAAATGTTCGTAGACCCTAGATCTGTCCCTGACTCTGTCGGGTCTATTGTACTGGATGGGGTTGGCAGTTCCAGGCTAGAAGTTGCTCCCGTCGCTTCAGATAACGGCTGAGAGGGTGGCACAGACTCTAGGAACACTGGGGGTAGACTTTGCAATGCCTCTAAGGCTTCGGTCGCCGTCGGGTAGCGGTCACGGAAGTCATAGCACACCATCTGGTCAATAATCGCCGCTAGTTCTGGTCTAGCCTGTGGAGCGCGATCGCGCCAGTTGAGTTCTCCCGTCTCAGGGTCTTCGCCCAAGCGCTTAGGGTTCACTCCGGTCAACGCCTGGATAGCCAGCATACCAACAGCATAGACATCGCTGCTAAAACGGGGACTTCCGGCTAATTGTTCGTTGGGCATATAGCCCTTTGTGCCAATGGAAATCGTCAAATTCGTCAGCTCCTCAGGGTTGACAGCCTGGAGGCTGACTTGCTTCACCGCGCCAAAGTCAATCAGCACGATTCTGCCGTCCTGTTGGCGACGGATTAGATTAGGGGGCTTGATGTCACGGTGGATGACCTGCTGCTCATGGACAAACGCCAGCACCTCTAGAATGTCTTGCAATAGAGCAATGACCTGAACCTCTGACCAGCGCTGACCCGATACTAACTCCTTAGTCAGCGGCTCTCCTTCAATTAATTCCTGAGCTAGATAAAACTCCTCATTGTCCTCGAAGTGTGCCAAGAGGCGAGGAATTTGGTCGTGGTCGCCCAGTTGGTAGAGTACTTGAGCTTCTCTATCGAACAGGCGTCTTGCCATAGCCAGAGTGTCAGAATTGCTCGTCTTGGGCAATAGCTGTTTGACTACACATCGGGGGTGACCCGGCAAGTGCATATCCTCGGCTAGAAAAGTTTGACCAAACCCACCTGCTCCCAGTTCGCTGATAATTTTGTAGCGTCCACCTAGGGGTTTCTCAGAGTTTGTCGGTTCAAAGGATCGGCTCATCGTTGAATTGGCCTACTCTTGCGTCAGTCAAAATCAAGCAAGTATTGCGCTTCAGATTCTTGCCAGAGGATGGACAAGATGCCCACTCCTATAAATGTCAAAGGTTCATCCTTCTCGTGTCCAGTAGAAAAAAAGGCGCGAACGCCACTTGTCTCTTTTAATTTGTCTTCAACCCAGAATGGCAATAACGTCTCATACCCAATTATCGACACAGTTGAAGGTCGGGCTGTTCCAGTGAACCGCGCCGACCATATTGGGATAATCAGCTTACATACCGCGAAGCACATTCCGCACCACCTAGGCTTCGCTTTGCTTCCCAGAAAGGCTAACACACTTAAGAAGCTTCACCATTATTGTATTGTGGCAGTGAAGAGCCTTCCTTCCTGTCATCCCCTAGACCGAGCATCGATCCTTTGAAGAAGGCACTGGTATTAAGTCAGTAAAATAATATTAAGTATGGCAATCGCCACAAAGGTTAGGACGCAGCGGAAGCGCAAAACTCTTTGTCTGTTAGCATTTGACGCCTAACACCTGGCACCTAACACCTAACACCTGCTATATATGCTGTGATAACGTAACCTAGTCGAACTTGGGCTGACCAAGTGTTAAGACATTGCCAATGGTTTTAGCGTTAATTTGCCGCTCTTGACTGGCTGACACTAATGGTTTAGCAACAGATTTTGGCGTTGCGTTGGAAAGTTCTTCGTAAATAGCAAGCATTAAATAGGGGTCTACAGCCTTCAACCCATTCGTGAAGACGTTAAGATTACTCGTAAGTATCAGCCTCGGCTGGCTTTGGTACAAAATCACGGGCGGGTTAATACAGTTGGGGTTGAAAGGGCTGTAAATTCCACCCTCACCGCCGTAGAACCCACGCGGATTATGAATGCTTTCCTCAGAAAAGGGGCTGCCGTAAACACCTTGGGGGTTAATGATTGAGTGTTTGTTGTGCGGGTCGGAAGAAAGGCGACCCAAGAATTGCCCAGTTGGTGACCACAGTTGTCCGTGACCATCGAGAGCTTTAAAAACTTCGACAAATGGTTGAAAAGCTACTGGAATGTTCATTTCTTGCACCCGTTGACTGACTCCGCTAAGAAAAGCTACTTCAGTATTGAATGCCAGTGTATACGTTCGCGTCTGCAAGAGGGTTAGTTAACCGCTTTTCTGGTTTGAGAATAGGGACTAGGGCGTGTTTTCAAACTAGTCGTGATTCACTTTCTTTTGGAAGATCTCTCTTGCATCAAAGTTAAAAAGCAGGGCTGATACCATTTGGTTAAATGTTTGGCACTGATCATGAGGAAAGGTTGTAGGTTTTAGGTTGTAGGTTGTAGGTTTTAGGTAAAGTCTTTTCATCACCTACCACCTACCACCTACCACCTGCCACCTACCACCTAATGGCTAGGGGCAACTCCGGGGCGAGAAAACACGCCGTAGTCTCTAGGCCCTATTTTCTAGATAAATACTGCCTGGAGCTGAAAAGTTTTTGGTTGCATCATCCACAACTAAAACCCAATCATTACCTCTACCTTGAGAGCCTGGTGGCTTAAAAGCCTGAGTACCGCTATTGGTGAATTCCCCGATATAAATATTTGTGCCATTGCGTGGGTCATACCACCAGGCTTTTACCTTGCTACCGGAAATTTTTCCCAAGTTAAGAGTAAACTTTTGTCCTGTAGACGCATAGACAAATAAATAGCCGTCACCGCGTGTTGCTTGTAGATAATCGGCTCCTGAGCCTGGGTTGCCATTAATGATAGATTGATCGGGAACACGGCTCAAGAATGGCCGGGATAGCATCAGATTCCGGAGATAAATCAGACTGGCTGCACCTGGTCGATCTAGTGCATCATACCAATATCGATCTGGAAAATTAACTTTTGTACGCTTAGGAGCCCACATTTGCCAGATACTATGATGTCCATAGGTATGACCAAAAGCTCCGGCAAATATTGCCCAATGGGCAGCTTGACGAACATCATAATCACGAAAATACCCGTTCTTTGGATTCCAATTAACTGGATGATCTTCGTACCGTGGTTCTCCGTCTAGGGTAGGTTTGGGTGGACTCTTAGCGTAATCGTCGCTAATAAAGGTGTAGTTAGGAAAGTCAAAAGACCCATGGGCTGACTGCGACATATTGAAATCCAACCAATTTTCGTTGTGGAAAAAGGTGGATGAACTAAAACCACCGATTGGATGATAAGTCTTTAAGAATTTCCCTCCATCACCTTGAGTTAAGCCGACAGCCATTTCGCGCCAAACATTTTCTTTCCCTTCTGGGTTGCGATCGCCTCCAAGAATCCAGACAATATTTCTTTGGTTTTTGTACCTGTTGCCGAGGTACTGACCGTAATCCCTAGCGTTGCCTCCACTAATCACGCCACTCAGTACATGACTTCCCCAGGTTGGCAGAAAACCGATAAATAATCCTTTTTCTTCGGCGGTATTGACAACATAATCAACGTGCTGGAAATATTCCTCATTCGGTGTTTTGGGATTGTTGTTATGGAAAGGACGCGCACCGTAAGGATTTGGCGTATTTAAGCCATCTAGTTCCGCTACAGCAACGGCTTGGATAACAGTGAAACCTTTTACTCGTCTATTTTCCAGATAGTGCTCGGCTTCTTCCCGTGTTAGCCGATGAAATAATTCCCAAGCCGTATCGCCTAACCAAAAGAAAGGTTCTCCATCACTGGTTTTTACCAAAAAGCGTTGATTCTCAGAAACCCGCAGAATAGGTGTACTGGTCATGAGTATGAAATTGAGCGAGAGGGTTGGAGTTCGAGGTTGATAATTCAGGGTGAGGACCTCAGCGGCGGCAATCCCTCGTACCAGTTGGCAGATTGTCTACACTCTGAGGCTGCTAATCCCCGGAAATTGGGCAATTCCCACCCCTGACTGATAGTCATTTAAGGGAGTTGCATAGTGCCATTCATAAAGCTATCGTGAATTTCCTACTGTTGAATCATCAACAGTTGGGCTTGAAAAAAATGGAAGTAATGCTAGGTTGTATTGCTATCGGCGCTTTCGGGATTATCGTTAGCCTTGCTGAAAGTGAGCCGCAATCTGAAAAGAAGCGTATTCTAAAAAAACGACTCAGCCGTGGTCGCAAGTATATATAGTTTTAGTTGCAACGATACTTTTGCTAACACTTAGAGGGTTCAGCGACCGTTCCTAACCTTGACTTGCTCCCGTGCCTTAAAAGGCCGGGAGATTCTGTTTTTGGTTCATGGTCTGATAGATGTGACTACTTTGTGCTACTACTGTCGGCAGCTTGAGGCAAGAGTCCGTTCATCGCCGCCGAGATGCTGCACAGCTTGGCTCGCGCCAATGCCCGACAAGAGTGCGTAGCGGTTAAGTGGGGGAGGATGCCACAATTGAGCTGGGTGCATTCTCCTCAACCCAATGACTGCTGGCTCGACTACTACGGGTGAGGACAAGCCCCATTAGTAGTATAAGAGACATTCTGCAATTGGTATAAAAGCCGAGTTGCAATCGTTGGGTTGGGTAAAAAAAGTAAAGAAAACCTCTCTTGAACAGGTGGAAACCGGTTTCTTTGATTGCTAGTCACTGAGGTTGTGAGAAAGCCGCGTAGTGACAAGCTGCTCCTACCTTGATTAATACTTTTCCTCATGCCTACCCATAAGCCAAAGTCCAATGTGGAGAAAAACCAACGTGCGACTCGCGACTCGAAAGCTCCGCTTAACGAACGTCGCCAGAAAGCGAAGTCCATCACCTCATTAGAATCAGAGCTTCACGAATCGGAAAACCTTGTTGATAATCAGGAGGCACAACTTGAAGAAGAGTTGTTAGGGCAACAGGAGACGGTAGCATCCAAGGTTACCAAGTTGAACATTGCATGTAACTCTCCTAAAGCCACTAATGCTGATGCTTGCGGAAACAACTTAGCTACGCGATCGCCAGGAGAGTCTAACCTTCAACCTGGGTTACACCCCACTGCACTAACAATCTCTCAACCTTCAATCCAAACATTGGACTGGCTGATCCATTTCCAGCACCATAGCCAGCTATTGATGGCAGTGGTCGAGCCTGGCACTTTCACGCTGCGGTATGCTAACGACTACTTCTGTAGCATGATGGGCATTGCCGGGACTTACTCAGATATAGCGGAGCGAGAAATCCGGTTACCAGATTTATTGCCCGACTTAAAGGGGGCGGCAGTTGACTCTCTATATCGGCAGCACGTATTACATCTGGTACTCCGGGATATTTATAAAATCACAATTCCTAGTTTGCGGCTACTGGATCAACCGGTGATTGTTTCCTTGAGGAGTCCTCTCTATCCAGAACCCCGCTTGATTGAGTTTGCATTTCGCTCGGAGCAGCTGACGATTACTCGTCTAGATTCCCAGGTTGATGAATTGGCGGATTTGGATTTAGAGCAGCTGCTGGTGGAGGATCGTTCGGCTAGGTTGATCGACTCGGCTCAGTTAGAAGCTTGGCGGCAGCGGCTGCGCTTGGAGAATTACCAGCTGTCAGGACAGCTGCTATTGGAAGGGTCAGATGTTACGGAACGGGAAACGATTCGACACATCATTGGGCTACTGATTGACCGCGACTCGATTCTCCGTCCTGATAAATTTCGTCGGATTAATAAACGTCTGCAATCCTTGTTTCGCGTTACTAACAGCCTGATTCTCAGTGCGGAAAATGAGCAGACTCGGATATTCATGAGTACGGAGCGTAGGGAGTTAAGATCAACTGTTTACTCAATGCAGGCTCTTTCTGGCTCACACTTTTTGAAGGCGGCAGATGCCAATCAAGTCTGGAATGTTCCAGATTTAAGCCTGGAGTGCCAAACAGACTGTGAGCGATCGCTTCTCAATCAAGGTGTTCGCTCCATGTTACTCATTCCTTTGGTCGTCAGAGCCATGAATTCTGGCAAAGGCTCGCGGCAGCTAGCTGGCATTGTTGGGCTAATGAGCGATCGCCCTCATAACTTTGATGGTCTGGATTACAAATATGCTGAAGAATTGATGCCCGCTTTTACCGCAGCCCTTCGCCAAGCCATTCAGCAGCGATTTACCAACATCCACCCAGCGGTGGAGTGGCGCTTTCTGCAAGAAGCCGAACGGCGCAGTTGGGGTTTGTCGCCCGAACCGATTGTCTTTGCGAATGTCTATCCCTTGTATGGTATCTCTGATATTCGCGGGTCATCCGAAGAGCGCAACCGTTCTATCCAGGCAGATTTACTCGAACAATTCCAACTGGGCTTACGTGTGGTGGAAGCCGTTTGCCAATATCAGGAGAGTTCCTTAGGCGAACAGCTACGACTCGATTTGCTCGATTACATCGCACAGATTCAAGAAAGAGTTACTGTCGATGCTGAAGTTACAGCGCTGAGAATTTTAAGCGATCGCCTTGAAGTCTACTTGGACTACTTTGCTCAATGTGGTCCCGACGCCCTCGCTGCCGTCGAAACATATCGACAAAGTTGTAACAATGACCACAAGTCAGTTTACGTATCCCGCGGCCGCTATGACAAGACAATTAGCCAGATTAACGCCCTGCTGAAAGAGACTTGGGAGCGATGGCAAGTCAGAATGCAACAAATTATCCCGCACTACTGCGATATTGAGTCCACCGATGGCATCAATCACATGATTTATGCTGGGGAATCCGTTGACTCCAAATTTTCCATTTACCATCTACGCAGTCTCCGCTACGAACAGCTACGTGCCGTTTGTGACTGTGCCCGAACCGCTTTCAATCTTCAAACTCTTTACCATACGCAACTGGAAGTCACTCATCTGGTTTTAGTTCAAGACCTCACGGTGGACATTATCCATGATGAGAAAACCGAAAAACTCTT
>DATNPI010000369.1:0-3633 GCA_036703325.1 Coleofasciculaceae cyanobacterium | reverse complement strand
TATGAAACGGCAAGGCTCCTTTGTCAGAGGGGGCTTGAATGGTGTCCTAACTACCCACCCTTGAACTATCTAGCTGGGGCTACGATAAGGGTTTTAGGATTTCCGCTAGGGGCAGTAGCGTATTTTGAAAATTGTATTCGTCTGGGGCGAGAGGACGATTACTACAAGGGTGAGCCGTTTGAACGGAGTTACATGACTACGTATCCGGCTTATGATTTGGGTTGCGTATACATTGATCTAAAATGCCCCCAAGAAGCCTTAGCGGCATTTGAACTGGCACTTTCTTTTGATGCTAATTTTATAGCGGCTCAGGAGAAAGCCAACATAATTAGACAAGACTTAGCTAATCAGGCATAGGTTTCACAAAACAGTTGCTCGATGACCCCAACAAAACTTCGCTTACCCCAATTTTTGAGTTTTTTCGATCGCCCTAGTCTCTCCATGCAGTTGATGCTAGTAGGACTTGTGATTACTGTTGTGTTTGTGTCAGTTGCAATTCTGGCTCCTGCGTTTCAGGCTTGGGGATGGCTGCAAGACCCAACGGCATCACTGATTAATCCAGTTGATGAACCGCCTGGAGGAAATCACTGGTTCGGAACCAGTCGCCAGGGCTATGATGTCTTCTCTCGCACCTTATTTGGCTCTCAAGCCGCCTTGCAAGTAGTCTTTCTCGCAACAACATTGAGTCTGGTAATCGGTGTACCCTTGGGCTTGGTCAGCGGTTATTTGGGTGGGAAACTGGATCGAGTGTTGCTGTTTTTGATGGATACGATCTACACTCTACCGGGGCTACTGCTGTCGGTGACGTTAGCGTTTGTGGTGGGGCGAGGGGTTTTGAATGCTGCGATCGCACTCAGTATTTCCTACGTGCCTCAGTACTACCGAGTAGTCCGCAACCACACCGTAAGCGTCAAAAACGAGCTATTCATCGAAGCCGCTCAAGCAATGGGCGCGTCCACACAAACAGTTTTGTCTCGTTACCTGTTTCTTAACGTTATTCAGAGCGTACCAGTGTTGTTTACCCTCAACGCGGCTGATGCGATTTTAGTCTTAGGCGGCTTGGGATTTTTGGGACTGGGACTGCCAGAACAGACGCCAGAGTGGGGGCATGACTTACGTCTGGCACTTGATGCTTTGCCCACCGGAATTTGGTGGACAGCCCTTTTCCCCGGTTTGGCCATGACGTTGATGGTGGTAGGACTATCTCTTGTAGGAGAAGGCTTGAGCGAGGTGATTAATCCTCGGTGGCGTCGTGAAAGTTGAAACCGGAATCGCTGGAATAGAGTCAAAATGCAATTCACTCCATATCAGCCTGTTATCAACACCATAAAAGTCCATATTCTGTTGACTGGAGGTCATCAGTGTACTGTTTATCTCCAGTCAGATTCACCTCTACTGCATGAACTTTTCACCAGTTTAGCCAACCGTTCCCAAAATCAAGCGGCTGGTTTCACGAAGTTGTTCCAAATTCCCCTAGACGGAGGTCGTTCCTCTCTGTGTTTTCAGAGTGAAAATCTCGTTGGTCTTGTCACAGAACCTCCAGTTTTTCTGCAAGTACCGGAGGTGAAATCTGAACCTAGCAGTGTTTGGACTGCTCAGTATGTGCAAATAGACAACTTTCTTTCTCTTCCTGAGAAAGACCAATTACTCGAATATACTTGGCAACGAGACTCAGCTTTTGTTTCTACTGGTGTAACAACCAACACGCTATATTATCCCGATATCGAAATTCTTTGGTTCTCTACTCTTTTCCTGAATCACCCTCAAGCCAATAACACTTTGAGCAACCTGTTCGTAAACGTCTAAAAGTTGAGTAGCACAAGACGTTTCATTGTCAGAGGTGTAAAGATGATCGCCTAACAACAGCAGAAATGGCTCATCTTTCACCCATTCCTTGGCGCAGAAGACAGCATGACCAAAACCTTCTTGCTCGTCTTGCGTCAAAATTGTAATTTGCTGTCCTAAATCTTGTAGATACTGGCTGTAGTCCTGATTTTGTGGGGATAGCTTGTTGAAAAGTTCTTTTGTAGGTGGAGCTTTAAAGAAGTCTTCAAAAAGTGCGCGATCGCCTTTTTGCACAACAATCCCAACTTCTTCTATACCAGCAGTGACGGCTTCTTCAACAATCGCCATAATTACAGGCTTGGCTCTTCCATCTTGATCGATAATCGGGAAAAATTCTTTTTTTACAGCCTTTGTAGATGGAAACCATTCTGTTGTACTTCGTTGGTGGCGAACGGATAACACTGATTCAAGTTGTGCAGTGTTTCCTGAGTGTTTTTGCTGGAACCGAGATCTACGATTACAAAAAACAGATCTTTCGGCACGTTTAACTCGATGACATCAGTGCGATCGCCATCAAAAATCATCATGATTGGTCGGTTGCCATAGGCATAAGCCTGATCCATCCGACCACAGCGGGAAGGTGTGGTAATCTCACCGAGATAGGCAAACTCCATTTCACCCCGAATTGTCATCTTTAAGTCATACAAGCGATTGAAGGCACGGGCAACGAGGACACAAAGTGCTGTACTTGACGCTAGCCCTTTTTGGATGGGCAAATCTGTCAGATAATTATCGATTTCAAGCCCACACACCTGGTAGTGAGTGAGAAATTGGTAGGCAACACCAGCTGCATAACTGAAAAAACCTCCCTTTTCTGCTTCGGCAAGCAAAACCTGCTGTTCCATAGGCAGCACCAGTGGTTCTTGATGAGTTCCATCACTTAGCGAGGCGTGAAGAATCAGCTGGGTTGGATGAGGCTTCACCTCGGCATAAAGTCCCTGATTGGTTCCAACGAGAAGCGTGTAGCCCTTTTCCAGTTCAGGATTGAGGCGACGATAACCTCCTGCCCAATCGCTGTGTTCACCGAAGAGACAACGGCGACCTGGAACAAAAATTTTCATTTTTTTCTCAAATTTTCGTGCCCTTTAGTAATACACTACTGACATTTAGCGGCTAACTTCTCGATACGGATAAGCGATTGCCTTCTCTTCGAGACGCTACGCGAACTGCACCAGCAAAGCTGATCGCTCATAGTTTACTGGGGAAAATCTGATGACCCACTTTGGTATTATCTGTCCGGCATCAACTGGTCCTCTCAATACCATGCTCCCCCTGGGGCAGGAACTTCAACGTCGAGGTCATCGCGTCATCCTGTTCGGAATACCCGATGCTGAACGCAAGACTCAGGCAGCAGGAATAGAATTCCAGGCAGTTGGCAAAGAAGATTTTCCTCCAGGAGCAATAGCAGAGTCCTTTGCCCAACTAGGAAAACTGAGTGGATTGCCTGCATTGCGGTATACCATCAATCTGCTCAAGCAGGGGGCAGATGTTACACTCCGAGATGCTCCAGAATTACTTAAAGCAGCCGGTGTAGAAGCATTGCTAGTCAACCAAGGTGCTGTAGAAGGAGGAACTGTTGCAGATATTGTGAACATTCCTTTCGTAACTGTGTGCAGCGCTGTAGTCCTGAATCGAGACCCTAGTGTTCCTCCTTTTAACTCAAATTGGAACTACAGCCCAGCTTGGTGGGCGCTTTTACGCAACCAAATGGGTTATACGTTGCTTAGTCGCGTCGCCAAACCAATTCGAGACGTAATAGCAGAGTATCGCCGAGAGTGGAATTTGCCT
>DATNPI010000243.1:0-13051 GCA_036703325.1 Coleofasciculaceae cyanobacterium | reverse complement strand
CAATCCCTGATAGGGATTTTAGTGGATTTCCAGAGAACTTTCGACGCTTGCGCTCCACGGAGATGATTTCTATGTTTCAATCCCTGATAGGGATTTTAGTGGATTTCCAGACTATCGCACTGGAGGCAATAGCCGAATATTTAGTTTCAATCCCTGATAGGGATTTTAGTGGATTTCCAGTCGGAGGGTGACGGCGACGGACTCGGTGAAGGCGTTTCAATCCCTGATAGGGATTTTAGTGGATTTCCAGGGACTGGGTCTGGAAGGCTTTCTGTATTTGGTTTTCAAGGTACTTTTCCGAGAACCTCTTTAACTTTATCATCCTAGCCATTGTAACGGGCAAGAGTCTATTGAAAAAATCCGCTGAAAATCAGTATCAGTAAGCCTTTCAAGAATTCCGCGAATCTCAAATTTGGGGCGATGCCTTCAAAGCCTTGTGGGATAAGGGATACAGCCCCAAATTTGCGAGGGTTAGGAAAAACACCTACCCCTTCGCGTCGTTAACTCCTACGTCACCCCAAAGCACTAACTACTTTTTTGCTCTGGAATCGTGATATCTAACGAAGTCACGTCAGCTGAAAGACTGGTAAGGGGTGGCTGGATAGCAGAAGCATTACCCACTACCAGAGTGACAATCTTATCAGGTTGCAAGTATTGTTTAGCAACACGCTGGACATCCTCAATGGTCGTCGCTTTGACGTTCTTCTGATAACGGAAGAGGAAATCCTCTGGGTAGCCGTAGTATTCATAGCGCATCAATCGCGATAAGGTTTGACTAGGGTCTTGGAAATTGAAAACAAAAGAGTTGAGAACCTGATCTTTGGCAGAGGCGAGTTCTTCTGGCGTCACAGGCGTTGTGCGGAGTCGCTCGATTTCAGAGAGGATAGCTTTAATGAACGGTACTGTACCATCTGAGCGAGTCTGTCCCCCAGTGATGAACGTACCCGGATAGTCAAAGCGGGGACTCCAAAAGCCATAGACTGAGTAAGCAAGTCCCTGGCGCGATCGCACTTCATTAAATAGACGCCCACCAAACCCATTGATTACCTGATTCATCACATCCAGCGCGGCATAGTCAGGGCTATTGAACTGTCCGCCCAAATGCCCCATCTGCACATAACTCTGGGTGAGTTGGGGCTGATTCACCAAAAAGATGCCTCCTTGCTTGGCCTGAGATGCAGGTGGCACCGTAGGTTTTGGCGACTCGGAGGCAGGTTTCCAGCTGCCAAACTTCTCCTGAATAAGCGATCGCATCTTGGTAGAATCAAAATCTCCAATAATGCCCAAAATCATATTTTCAGGATGAAAATAGTTTTCATAGAACGCCACTAAATCTTCACGAGAGATATTCTTGAGCGTCTTATACTCGACCGTGCGGGCGTAGGGACTTGTTTCGCCGTAGATGAGCTTTTGAAATTCACGACCGGCAATCCCATTCGGGTCATCATTACGACGGGCAATTTGCCCCGCCTGTTGCCGTTTTGCTAATTCCAGCTTATCTGGGGCAAATGCAGGTGTTTGAACCACCTCGGCAAATAAATCAAAAACCATATCCAAGTCTTGACTTAGAGCACTAAAACTAGCGCTACCAGAAGCCTCACTAATGCCAGTCTCGACAGAAGCGGCCCGTTGTTCTAAAAGCTGATTGAGTTCGTCGCCTGAGTGCTTAGTAGTTCCACCAGTACGAATTACTTCCCCAGTAATCCCTGCCAAGCCAACTTTATCAGCTGGTTCGAGGCGATCGCCTGTGCGAATCAGCGCCGTGCCACCAACTAAGGGCAGTTCATGGTTTTCCATTAGATACACAACCATACCGTTATTCAGCGTATAGCGCGTGTACTTTGGTAGCTGAATCTCCGGTAACGAAGGAAACTCTAACTCGGTGTAATGCTTGGGGGTAGCCGCTGCTGCGGGTAAATGGGACACAACTACTAGTAATATTGTCGCCAGCAGTAGCCCCACCCAGCGAAGTGATTTTGGATTTTGGACTTCGGCGTGACCCTTCGACAAGCTCAGGGCGGAGACGCTCAGTCGAACGATTTTGGATTTTGGATTGTTCATTGCTAATTATTTATTGCTAGTTGTTCATTGCTATTAGCAACTGACAACTGACAACTGACTACTGACTACTGACTACTGACTGGATAAAATGCGTCCGATGGTACGATTTTCTGGCTTGAAAGTCGCTTGAGCTACCCGTTGAATGTCGGCTGGGGTAATAGCAGCGATCGCTTCTAAGTCCTTGAATAAGTTGCGCCAGTCGCCAGTTTTTACCTCGTACTCCACCAAGTTTCGGGCTATACCCATATTGGAATTAAGCGATCGCAATACATCAGCACGCGCCTGTGTCTTCACCCGATCCAACTCTTGCGGCGAAACGGGTTCCGTCTTGAGTCGCTCAATTTCACCTCGCAACGCCGTCGCCACTTCATCCACCGTATGTCCAGGGGCTGACAGTGCGTATAGCAACATCAAATTCGGATGCTTATCTCCTGGAAAGCCACTCGATCCCTGAGCGGAGAGTGCAACCTGTTTCTGCTCCACCAAAGACTTATAGAGGCGAGATGTCCGACCATTACTGAGCAGACGCGCAATAATTTCATAAACCACATTGTCAGGATGGTTGATTGCTGGTCGATGGTATCCCTCTAAGTACCAGGGTTGAGAAGGCAATTTCAAGCTGACTTCCCGCGTTTGTTGCTGTGGTGGCTCGACAACCGTTACTCCTGGCGGCGCTGCTCCAGCTTTGTAGCGTCCAAAGTAAACTTCAGCCAGCTGCTTAACTTGCGCCGTGTCAACATCGCCCACAACTGCGATCGTTAAGTTATTGGGAACATAGTACGTCTCAAAAAACTGCTGGACATCTTCGCGGGTGAGGTTGCGGATGTCCTTGTTATAGCCAATCACCGGACGCCGATAGGGATGCGCCTGAAAGGCAGCATCGAGAAAAGCCTCAATCATCTGACCGATAGGAGAGTTATCAGTTCGCAGACGACGCTCTTCTAGGATTACGTCTTGTTCTTTGTAAAATTCGCGAAATACTGGTTCCAGGAAGCGCTCCGACTCCAGGGACATCCACAGCTCTAGCTTGTTAGAGGGGAAGCTGTAGAAGTATACCGTCGCATCGGCCGATGTCTGGGCATTTAAACCAACGCCCCCAGACTGTTCAACAATCTGACCCAGCTCATTTTGCTTTACCAAGCTAGCTGCTTCAGCCTCAACTTTTGTAAACTCTGCCTGTAACTTGGCAGCTTCTGCCTCTTTCCCTGCTGCTTTAGCCGCTTGTATTTTTTCCGATAACTCATCCAGTCGGTCTAACAGGGGTTTTTCCGCTTGATAGTCTCGCGTCCCAATGCGGGTAGTACCTTTGAAGGCTAAATGCTCCAGGAAGTGAGCGACACCCGTTTTTCCATCGGGTTCGTCAGCACCGCCGACATCTGCATAGGTCACAAAAGACACGACTGGTGCCTGGTGGCGCTCCAGAACAATGAACTTCATGCCATTATCGAGGCGAAACTCACTGACCCGCTCGATCACTTTATCTAAGTAAGGTTGGATGGATTCAGAGGTAGCAGCTGGTGTCTCGGTGCGAGCCAGAGCAACTGGGGGGCATATTCCCCACGTCAGCACTGCCGCTGCCAAGAACGCTACAATCACTGCTCGCGATCGATATTGTCTCAATCGGGCAGCGAAAAGCTTGAAAAGCATAACAAATTGATTCAGCTGACTCATAAAACGGTAGCAAGCGGCACAGATTACAGCTCAAAAATTTTTTAGTTCCTCAATATATCGTGACAAAAAAGTCAGGTCTTGTGAGTGCTGTACCGAAGAGTCCTAAGCGCTGAGTTGAGAGTGCGCCAGTTGTGAAGCCAACAGACTCAGTGCTCAGGTAGCGCTAGAGAAAAAACTTCTTCCTTACTCAATCCCCCAGATTCATAGCAATTCTCAGTTGAATGCAATACACCAAGAGTCCCCCAAGTCTTCAAGAGTCCCCAACCCGAATCTGTGTACCTTATCAAGCGTGAGAACTGCTATAGCAAAAGGCAGAAGGCACAGGGCAGCACTTCGACACGCTCAGTGACCGGGTAGAAGGGTTTTTACTGCTATGTGGTCGTTTGGGTCGTTAAGTCTGTCTAACCTTTATGGCTACAGCTATATATCTGTGGGGTCTTGTTGTTCATCGTTCGATAATCTTAAGATAATATAAAAACTTTAATGTTCTTTAAAACTGTGAAAATATACAGCTGGAAAAGGATGTAGAGGTTAAATCTATATTTTCATGCATTTTTAATATAGTAATATTATCCGCCTATCTTCTTTGTTTGGATAGAAAAACAAATAATTTCTCTCTAGCCAAAGACTGAGGCGGAGGAATATGTGAGGAACTATGAAACTTTTGAAAATAATTAGGTAAGCTATTGCACAATAGCCCTACAGCTTTTGTTTTTACTCCAATGCGAATATTAAATCAGCCTCCTCAGTCAGAGACAGAAACAAAGCACCGTATCCTCCAAGCGGCGCAGCGTTTGTTTGCCTCTCGGGGGTATGACGGTACAACAACCCGCGATTTAGCTAGTGCAGCTGGGGTGGCAGAAGGTACCCTATTTCGCCATTTTGAGAATAAGAAGGCAATCTTAATCGAAGTGGCAACACAGGGCTGGGTGGAGATTCTCACGGATTTGCTGACCGAACTCAGTGAAATGGGCAGCTATAAGGCTGTGGCGCAGGTGATGCGGCGACGGATGATGCGGATGCGAGAGAATGCTGACATGATGCGGGTTTGCTTTATGGAAGCCCAGTTTCACCCAGAATTGCGCGATCGCATTCAGTCAGAAGTGATCATGAAAATGACCAATGTCGCTGAAGCTTTCTTCCAAACGGCGATGGACAGAGGTATCTATCGTCGCACCAACCCCAAGATTGTCGCTCAGGTATTTTTAGGAATGTTTGCTGTTGCTGGTTTCAGCCACGAGACCATCATGGAGCCAGGAGCATCCCCCAAGGCGATGCAAGAAATGGCAGAAGGAATTGCGGATATTTTCCTCAACGGCGTACTAGCGAAGGACTAACCGCTAACGGCTAACCCTCGCGCTTGTTTAATCCATTGTGTTACTTCCTCCACCTGAGGGCAGAGGTCTCGGCGCTGCATAGTAGCTACTTGTAGTCGCAAAATTTGTTGGTGCAATCTGTGAACAGGAGTCTGAGCTAACTGAGTCACAGAGCAAATCCCAGCGTGCAGTAATAGCCCGCAGTATTGGCAGCCGATGCCCGGTATGCGAGCTAAATCTGCCAGGGCAACCCATTTGTTCACGTACTGAGACTTAATTTGCAGTTGATTTGCCAGCGCCTGCTTTGATTGCGGAGTGCTGGCTTTTTTTAGCAGTTGCCCAGTTGTTGTAATGCCCAACTCTTGTAACTTGGATTGATCTTGACTACTCAATCCAGGCAGTTGCTCAATTGACCAGTCACACGGTTGGGTAGCGCTTCGATGAGTTTTTGGTTTGGAATACATCTCAACGACCTCGGAAATTTCTTTATCCTAGTGCAGACTGGCAGAAATAAGTAACCAGCTTACAAGCGGTTGAATGTCCGCGCTGGTGCTGGGAATTCATTTCCCAGCAAGGAAGCGCGCCCGAAGGGTTTTGACTTTTGACTTTCCTTGGGAGCGGCACTAGCCTTTCCTCACACTGAACGCAGCATGGTAAGCTGGCGCTATGCTGTTCCCTATAGGGGGTGCGCGTTTTACGTAGAGCTTTACGCAGGCGTTAAACAGCGATATGACTGACAATAAATCTCGATCAGATCTGCAAGCTAGCATTCAGCGAGTTATTGAGGCAGGTACCGATGACTTTTTTGAATTGGCAAAAGTTCTTGGACAAAATCCGCTGGAGGATTTTGCTGGGGCTAACCTAAGTAGTGTTAATTTCAACCGTGCAGCTCTCAGAGGTGCAGATCTGCGTCGAACCAATCTGAGTGGTACTAATCTTAGTGTGGCTGACCTAAAGCAGGCTGACCTAAGTGATGCCATCCTTAGCTATTCTGACTTTTTGTATGCAGATTTGAGCCGTGCCAACTTGAGCGGTGCTGACCTCAGCCATGCCATTTTGATTAATGCCAATCTCCGCGATGCTAACTTGCGCGGTGCTAACCTCAGCAGTGCAGATTTGCGGACTATGCTACCCCGTGCCAATTTGTGCGGTGCTAACCTCAGTGGTGCTAATTTGTCCAGCGCTTATCTACCGAAGGCTAACTTGAGCGGTGCTGACTTGAGTGGAGCAAATCTGCAACAGGCTGATCTGAGTGAGGCCAATCTTAGTGGCGCAAATCTGCAAGGTGCCGACCTGAAGCAGGTTGATTTGATTAATGCAAATGTTGTAGATGCTCGCTTTGGCGGGAATTCAGGGCTTTCGCAAGATATGAAGCTTGACCTGATGCGGCGAGGGGCAATTTTTGAGGATTAGATTGGTACTCACTGTGTGTTCTGACCTTACGCACTAACCGGGACGTTTCGGCAGATAGAAAGCTTCATAAAGCTAAAGCGATCGCTCTGAAGCATCATGCTAGGTTGGTAGGCAACAACCTGAACGACTCATTCAGTGCTTGGCAATGCAACAACCTCTCCCGACACCGTCTCAGCCTCTACCCACACCGTCTCAGCCCAATTCCCTTGAGAATAGATGCCCAGGCTGTCTATGCATGAAATTAGAAGGAATACGCGTTCAGCCCGATCAGATTGACCTACACTTAACAATTCAGTTTAACGAGCTGTCTGAATCCCTACCCAGTGGTCGCATTGCGTTTGGCATAAAAGGTGGACAACTGAAGTTAAAGCTGGAAAACGGTAAAATCTCCTATGGGTTGCGCGAGTTAACTAGCTCCCTTGAACTTTCTCCCCAAGAAGCAAGGCAAGAACTCGAAGGCAGTAACACTCAAAGCGGGGTAGAGGCTTCTGTGGCTGAGATTCAAGCTGGTGCTAAAGCAAGTGTTGGTACAGAGCAAACTGAGGACACAACTGAGCCATTTAAGTTGGCCACCTGTCAGGTAACGACGAAGGGTTCACAGAAAAACCCAGCCTGGGTCTTTGAAGTAGAGACAGGCGAACCAGTTTTGAAAGGCTCATTGAAGAATGCCAAGCTGGCAACCCTAAAAGCGATCGCTTTCCCGTGCTATATAGAAGCCACATTTGAAGTGTCGCTGCGAGACATCTATCTCACCGAAACTAAGGGACTGTGGCCACAAAACATCAACAGAAATCAACTAGCCGTGCTAAAGAGAGGCATTGCCCAACTTTTGCTAAAGCGAAAATTTCAGCCCTATCTGAGTCGGCAAGAGTTGCGATATGAAAGATGAAGAATTTCTCCTCGAAGTTCAAGACTTGCTGGATCGCATTATGGGTTCAGCAAGCAAAGACTTTCTTGAGCTAGCGAAGATTGCCGATCTAAATCCTGCTGAAGATTTCGCTGGAGGTGAGTTAAGCGAGACCGACCTCAGGAGTGCGGACTTGAGTGGTGCCAACCTGAGCGAGACCGACCTCAGGAGTGCAGACTTGAGTGGTGCTGACCTCAGCGAGATCGACCTCAGGGATGCCAACCTCAGTGGTGCTGACCTAAGCGAGGCTGACCTCAGGGATGCCAACCTCAGTGGTGCTGACCTTAGTACTGCTAACCTCAAGGATACCAACCTGAAAGGTACTAATCTGTGCCGTGCAGACTTAAGCGGTGCTGAACTGAGCAGTGCTGAACTGAGAGTTGCTAATCTCAGCGATGCCAACCTCAGTGGTGCTGACCTGAGTGGTGATGACATTAGGGGTGCTGACCTGAGTGCCGCCGATCTGAGCCTTGCTGACCTCAGGAATGCTGACCTGAGCGCAGCCGTCTTAAGGGGTACCGACCTGAGTTATGCTGACCTCAGCAATGCTAATCTCAAGGGTGCCGACCTGAGAGTTGCCGACCTCAGTCATGCCAACCTCACCGCCGCGAACTTGAGAGTTGCCGACCTAAAAGTTGCCGACCTCAGGGGTGCTAATTTAGAGAATGCTCACCTGAAGGGAACTGACCTGAGCAACTCCAACCTGGAGGATGCCAACTTGAAGGGAGCCGACCTCAGCAACTCCAATCTAGAGGATGCCAACTTGAAGGGAGCTGACCTAAGCAACTCCAATCTAGAGGATGCTCACCTGAAAGGGGTTAACCTGAGCAACTGCAACCTGGAGGATGCCAACTTGAAGGGAACTGACCTGAGTTGTGCCCTGCTTCGAGGCGTTACAATCAACGATGCTACACAACTGAATGAGACAAAATGGCGTCTGGTCTGGGAAATAGTCAATCAGGGAGCTGAGGGACGAAACTTGACAGATACTGACCTGAGCTATGCCAACCTGGAGGCGGCTAACCTCAAAGGAGCCAGATTGGTTAGAGCTAACTTGCGCGATTCCAAGTTACTCGGTGCAAACCTGATTGAGGCTGACCTAAGTGGTGCCAATGTGAAGAATGCTCGGTTTGGAAATAACTTAGGAATTTCTGAGGAGATGAAGCTTGAGCTAATACGGCGAGGGGCGATTTTTGAAGGTTCGAAGGGCGAGCGACGCTCTCGGTTATGACCGAGCCAATTGTCGGTTAACAACTTGTTTCTCGTGTTATCGAATTAATATTGTCATTCTATTTGGGATTTTGGATGATTAAGTAGATGTCATCTGCGTGTTCAGTACCGAGTGTAAGGTTTTCAGCAATTGCTGTGCTGTGTAGGGCTTGGACAAAAAGGCTTTAACATCCGAATCCATAGCTAGACCATCCTTATCGCTTGAGGTCAGTCCGCTGACAGCAATAATGTTGACAAGCGGGTTAAGTTTTTTCAACACACCAATGGTTTTTGAACCATTCAGGGACGGCATCATCATATCCATCAAGACAGCATTAATTTCATCCTTATGCTGCACATACACTGCGATCGCCTCAAGTCCATCATTAGCAACTAAAACCTTATAGCCATAGGTTTCCAGCGAGGTTTTAGTAATCTCACGAATGGCAACTTCGTCATCCACAACTAGAATTAGTTCTCCGTGTCCCGGAGGGAGTACAAGGTCTTCTGCTTGCTGGGTTTCAGTTTCTGGCAGCGCTGGTAAGTACACCTTAAATTGAGTTCCTTGTCCGACCTCGCTGTACACGTTGATGAAACCACCGTGCTTTTTAATGATGCTATTTACTGTTGAAAGACCCAGTCCAGTGCCTTTTCCCAACTCTTTTGTTGTGAAAAATGGCTCGAAAATTCTCTCCAATAGTTCAGGTGGAATGCCCGTTCCCATATCCGAGACACTAATTACAATGTAGGAACCAACTCGGGCATCAAGATTCATTCGGGTATAATTTTCATCAATGAAAAGGTTTTCAGCAGAAATACTAAGAGTCCCCCCATTGATCATGGCATCGCGAGCATTGACACACAGATTCATCAGCACCTGATGCAGTTGAGTGGCATCCGCATTCACAGCCCAAAGGTCTGGCGCGATATCGGTAGAAACTTCGATGGATTTAGGAAAGGTTTGGTTGGCAATCTGCCTGATTTCTAATAATAAGTGCTTAACTTGAAGCGTCGTGCGCTTGCCTTCGGTTCTGTGTGCAAACGACAGCATTTGCTTGACCAATGCAGCTCCGTGTTTAGCATTGGTTTCTTGCATTAGAAGCAACCGCTGAATTGACTCATCGGCATTGGGGAGTTTTAGTTGTAGCAGTTGAGCTGACATCAGAATTGGCGTCAGCATATTATTTAGGTCATGGGCAATGCCGCTAGCGAGTGTACCAAGGCTCTCTAGTCGCTGGGCATGGAGAAACTGTCTTTCTAGTTGTTTCTTCTGCGTAATGTCAGTGTTAACAACAAGGATAGATTTTGGTTGCCCTTGTTCATCGCGCATCAGTGTCCAGCGGCTTTCAACAAGAATGTCCTTGCCATCTTTAGTAAAGTGATTCAGCTCACCCTGCCACGAGCCTACTTCGGTGACGGTTTTCTGGATCTCTTCGAGTTGAGGTGAACTGTCTTGGTCTAAAAGCTCATTGGCACTCATGACTAGGGCTTCGGCTGCCAGCCAGCCGTACAAGCGCTCGGCACCTTTGTTCCAGAATAAGATTTGATTGTCGAGAGCTTGAACAAAAATTGCATCGGTAGTGATGTCGAGCAGAGCAGCTTGTTCGCGAATTGTCTGTTCTGAGCGTTTACGTTCGCTCAGTTCGGTTTGAACCTGATCAAAAAGAGTGGATTGCTGAATAGCGATCGCCAGCTGTGTTGCCAAGTTCTGGAGCAAGTTAAGTTCTAACGCCTGCCACTGTCGTGGTTCCGAACAGTGGTTAGCCACTAGCAATCCCCATAACTGTTCCCCTTGCACAATCGGCACCACCAAGTTAGCCCTAATCTGAAGCCGAGCCAGTAGATCGAGGTGACACTTGGATAAACTTGCGGTGTGAATATCTGCTACAGCTTGGATACAACCCTGTTGGTAGAGCTTGCGGCAAGCAGCTTCTACAAAGAAGGAATCTTTGATTTTTGTTCCTAGGATAGGCAGCCAGCCAGAAGCTACAGATTCTACTACCACCGAGCCGCTCCAATCTGGGTCAAAGCGGTAAATTAACACGCGATCGGTCTGAAGAAACTGCCGTACTTCAGACACGGTAGTGCTAAGAATCTCCTCTAGGTTCAATGAACGGCGGATACGTTGGGCAATCTCCGTCACCAATCGCTCTCGCTCAACTTGCTGTCGCAATGCCTCCTCCTGACGCTGGCGTTCAGCCAGCTCAAGCAGTTGTTCTGCCTGACTCTGGCGTTCACGCCTGACTCTCTGGCGATAGTTGCCCAAGAAGTTAGCCAATTTAGGCTCGTCCTCTAGTAAGGCACCCAGATTGTCCTGCACTCGCTTATCGGCTTCATACGCAATTTCGGGGTGAGCTTCTATCCACACATGACACGTTTTGACGTAAGCAATAAACGCGACTAGATGTTGGTAGTTCACAAGCCCCAGAAGACGGCGTAGCTCATTGCGACAATGATCAGCCCTGTCTTGCTGCAAAGCAATGAATATTGAACAGTAGAGGAGGCTTTCTTCAAGTATTGAGTTTGACTCTGGCCAGAAGACTAGGAGTTCGGGTTGCGCTGCCAGCCTCCTGAGGTGTTCAGCAACATCTGTTTCTAGTGGGGAAGGTGATTCAAGCAACTCCAAAACTTCTCGTGCCTTCAGGCCTAAGGAGCGCAGGGTGCAACTATGACAGATCATGCAGTAGGGCACTCTACAGAAGCGCGAGAGATATGCAGAAAGTTTTTCCTTGAACAGGGCTGGCAACGGATTATTCACATATGCAGAGAGTGTCTGTTGCCATAGATTTTCCAATACCTGTGGAGTTTGTTCTGCTGGCTCAAAAAAGGGCGGAATGAAGCCAAATTTTGCCTCAATCTCTGACTGAATTTGCTCACTGGTTCGTCCTATAGTCATAGCAGTTCTAAGTTGCCTTCCTTCATCAAATGCTTGCAACATTCCATTCTCAGTCGGTTGGTATCCAGTCGTGTTTGGTGTCAGCTCGGCTATAGAATCAAATGTAATCATAATCATTTCTGCTTTGCCAGTTTTTGTAACTCTGCTGAAGACTCAAGAGCAAAACTCAGTTTTAAGGATTTTGAACTGTTTCCTAAGTAGAACTGAGAACTTGCTGATTAAGATATTGAAAAGAGAAAATTTTAATTTTATGTTGCTGTTTAAGTTGAGGAGGAAGCCAATCTTTATTGTTTTTTAATAATGAATCTAGATTGGGCATTTCTTGCCAGCAGGAAGTACAAAACCAGTAAACTTCTTGATGGCGAATGTGGCGCAGTAATTGATTAGAGCAGCAAGGGCAACTAGTCATAGTTTGAAGGAACTCCAATTAGAGATTAAAAAGTGTTCCAATGAGTTGAAAAATTCAGTTAAGGTGAAACTTTTACACAGCCTCAATTTTCTCGGTGAGTAATCCTTCCAAACAAGCCCAATTGTTCAGCTTGATTGAATGCCTGACTCAAGCTCACTCCTTGCTGCGTGGCAATATGCATCAGCGCCATTGCAGCAGCACGCATAGCATTGTTACAATGCACTAGAATCGGCTTTGATAATTCATCAAGTTTCTTGAGAACTTGAGCGGCGACTTCATCATTAATTGTCTCAACCTTAACTGGGACATTAATGTAGTACAGTCCTAATCCCTCAACTTGTTGCTGTTCGTTACTCAGGAATCCTTTTTCATCAGGCGATCGCAAATTCAGTACGGACTTGAATCCCTCCTGGGCAATCTGTTGCAACTGTTCGGGTGTAATCTGTCCTGCGATCGCTAAATCATCGTTAATCTTCCTGATCGTATTCATAGCTGTGTCTATTAAAGGTCGGCATTGAAACAACCAACTCAGTTCACAGAGGCCCAAGGAAGCTGGAATGCAACCTTCTTCCTACAGTTCTAGTTGTAGGGCAACAATTTGAGGAACTTGTGAGGATAGGGGTTCCGCTCTAGTTTTCCAAGCTCCAGCCCAAGGCTTGTGCGACCTGAGAGGCTAGTTCTAGAGGATTGAAGGGTTTTGCGATCGCGGCTTTCATCCCCAGTTGAGCGTAGCGGCGACGGTCAGAAGCTTGTACCTTAGCGGTTAGCAGAATAACGGGAATGTCTTGTGTAGCTGGATTAGCCTGTAACTTCTCAAAGGTGGTTACTCCGTCCATATCCGGCATCATCACATCGAGGAGGATGGCATCGGGTTGCTCAGTCTGGGCTTTGAGCAAACCTTCCCGACCCGAACCAGCCGTCAGAACATCCCAGCCTACTGTCGTCTCCAGGCAGATCTGAGCGACTTCCTGAATGTACTGTTCGTTATCAATCACCAAAATTCGTTTGGTTGTCATCGCTGCCATCCTCATCCTGCCTGCGGTTCTGGGTTATTCCCTGGAGTAGTTCCATCACCCGTTGCTCAAATTCTGGCATCGTCACGCGACTCTTCGTCAAGAACTCCGTCTGCCCCAGCCTGAGACGATTTCGTTCTGAATTATCCAGTTCCT
>DATNPI010000335.1:0-3231 GCA_036703325.1 Coleofasciculaceae cyanobacterium | reverse complement strand
TCTTGATTGATATGATTTCGCACCGCAGTCCTTAGCTGCTCAATTCTTGCTTTGAACTGGGAATCAGCAGGGTTGAGAGGCTTAATCTCATCTAACATCTGCATCACTTCGTCAGTCTGAACGACTATTTCCTGTGTGTGTTCGTAATACTGACGAACTGCTGGGTAGACGACTTGTTCTTCGGCTGTGCCATGAGCTTTTATGTCTTTGTAGAGTTGCCCAAAATACTCTTGAATTTTATGAGGATCATTAGCGTTGAAAATTTCCACAAACAGAATATCAGCCTTAGTATGATCCATCAGGAGAAGCTCACGGATAGTCATTTCGTCATCGGTACGTGTGACGACACTACCCACCACGCCAGTTAAGGCTGCAACACCATCTTGAACTCGTGCCCACAGTCCCTGCTTTGGCTGTTTTCCTGTCAGTTCACGAACACCCAGAATCTCCAGAATCCCTTTGAGTTGCTCTTGATGAGCGCGGTTTTCAAAGTTAACTGTATTTAAAGGAGTTATGGCAGCTTCAATATCAGCACCAACAACTTGGGCAGCTTTGTGGATCAGCAGTCCAGCCATTGTTTGCTTATGCTTGAGCAATTCATGCTCTTGTACTTTCTCAAACAAAGTCAGCTCAGATTCCATGAGTTTCTGAACTTCCGCAATTATCTTTTGAGTTGTTGGCTTAGGCTCACCCTTGACACCGTACTGAACAATCACAGTATCGAGAACGCCCAGGTTTTTTTGATCATCTTTGAGCATATCCTGTAGGCGATCGCAAATATCATCATCAGTGCAATTCTCAATGAATTGCTGCTCATTCTTAATCAGCAGATTTTGTAGTGCTTTCATATCTGCCAATTTTGTTGCAATTGAAAGGCGCTTAGTGTCATCAAGAGTTGATACCATTTTTTATGCTCCTCTAATAAATGATCATGCTGTTTAAGCAAGCGACTGCAATCCCTTATCCTGTAGGTTCTTCTCAATGTGCTGCATTTCCTCGATTGTCTCTCCAGCCACAATCCCGGAAATTTCGGTATAAATTTTTCCGTATTTGACCTTCTCTAAAGCCGACAGGATGATAAAGTCCTTACGATCCAGTTCTGGTTTCAGGCTCACTAGAATCGAGTCCAATGTCCCATCCATGCGGTAGTCGGTGGAATATTTAGCCACCTCCTTTCCAAGGGACAGTAGGGTATGGCGCTGTAAGCAGAGCGGAGTTGAGCCATTGATTCGGAAATTGGCATCGATCGCATAAAGCTGTCCGTCTTTATCTTCCAACACGTCGAAGCCAATAAAGCCGAAATAACCGACCTTATGAGCATACTCACCAATGGCGGCAATCATCTGAAAGAATTTGCTCATGTCCGTCTCGCGGTAGTGAATCAGTCCCCCTAAATAGGTGCCCTCCTCTGTGACGAGTTGGCTCGTGGTACCGATGAGCGTTATATCTCCCGCTTTGTTGACATAGAACTGCACGCAGTAGTTCTGCACCTCATTCTTAACGAACTCCGAGACAATAATTGTATTCAGCAGTTTATGATCTAGATACTTCCTCAGTTCTTCAAAGCAGTAGTTGAGATCGCTGGCGCTTTTGATAATATAAGTGCCTTCTCCTGAAAGTCCGTGGGACGTTTTGATCAAGTAGGGGAATTGTTCGGGTAACTGAATGTCTTCGAGATTCTTGGTGTGCAGATTGTAACTCTCGTATTTTGGACATTGCACCCCTAGATCCGCTAGTGTCACTTTGTCAAGCAAGCGGTAGTGAGTCTCTGGAGAGACGGCGTGTTTTTCAGGTTTTAGATTATCAAAGGGAAATAGAGTGATGAGTTTGTCAAAGCGATCGCTCTGGCTGAGGTCATCCAGATAAAGCGAGCAGTCTAGCATCTGCATACTGCTATGGCTGAAGTGAAAATGCTCTCGCCAATAGTCAATCAGCAACTTTGGCGGCTCAACAATGACAATTCCTGGAATGGCATCACCTAACACAGCCAGATTTTTCCAAGGTTCCTTCTGACAAAGCTTGTTGAAGGGAGTTTTGGTGGCTTCACTACTGCCGTCTTGAATGAAGTATTTTTTTGTGTTGGGGTAAGCCGCCCAACTCGCAGTTGCAGGGTAATTTAAAATGAGCGCATAATGTGCATCAATGATGTCTTGAGCAAACAAATCAGAAAAAGAACAACCGTGAAAATACTGAAAATCGTATGTTAAGTTCATAAAAAAATGTTTTCAAGACTCACTTCCGCATCTACCTGACAACAAGGTATTAGTTGCGGAATTTTGATTCCTCTATCCGCAAGCAGAAACGGAGTCGTGAAAAATTCCGCACTAATGTCAGTGACACCGCACTTAGACTTCTTGCTCAGGTGGGGGAAAGAGGAAGGGTTAAAGGGGAATGGGGAAGAAAAACTCCTTTCCCCATTCCCCTTTAACCTTTAAGCGCAAAAGTGCAAAAGGGATTTTTGCAACAAGTCTATTCTTTTTTGGTAAACACAGCTGGTCTGTCCAGTTCCGTGGTCATATAACCACAAGCCATGTCCTGCGAGTTATAAGCCCAGCCAACCCGTCCCTGATGGTCTAAGAGAATACACCCAGCTTCTCCTGTAACCTTAGATTTCAAAGTGTCGATCGCCATCTGCGCTGCTTCGTCTGGATGCCTGTCTCCACTCAGGAAATCAATCGCAGTTTTCGCCAAAACCACCGGGATAATCGACTCGCCATCACCCGTTGTTGAGCAAGCGCCGAGTTTACCATCAGCGTACAAGCCACTGCCAACCAGCGCGGTGTCGCCAACGCGACCGGCTGGCTGACCCGTGGTGCCTCCTGTAGAGGTTCCAGCGACTAGGGTGCCGCTAGCATCTAGAGCGACACAGCCGACGGTGTTGGGGCGATCCAGAACTTCCTGCTCCTCCTTCCACTCGTGCCACTGCTCATCAGCAATCAAGTCTTCTTTTTTACACATTTCGAGTCCGTTGTCTGCAGCAAAGCGTTCGGCACTGCGTGCGACTAGGAACCGGGGTTTTTCATCCATAATCTTCCGTGCTGCCGAGATCGGATGGCGCACCCCCTGAACTGCCGCCACTGCGCCCCAACCTAAGGTAGCGCCCTCCATCATCGCCGCATCTAGCTCCACCTCTCCATTACTGTTGAGAGTCGCCCCAAGACCTGCATTAAACGTCTGGTCAGTTTCTAGAACGCGGATGGCTGCCTCAACGGCTTCTGCCGCAGTCCCTCC
>DATNPI010000327.1:0-5676 GCA_036703325.1 Coleofasciculaceae cyanobacterium | reverse complement strand
TTCAAGCGTCGCTGCATCCCTCCACTCAGAGTTTCTACTGGGCTTTTTGCTCTGTCTAATAGGTTGACAGCTGCCAGACATTCCTTCACTTGCTGCCGCCGTTGCTGAATCTTTAAGCCATAGATTTGCGCGTAAAAATTTAGGTTTTCCTCACAGCTAAGGGTTTTATAAAGTAAATTTTCTTGTGGTGCAACGCCTACTAAAAGTTTTGTCGCCTTCGAGACGGGCTGACCATTAATCTTGATTACACCACTATCAGCCTGGAGCAAATTACAGATAATATTAATTGTTGTAGTTTTACCAGCTCCATTCGGCCCCAGTAACCCATAGATTTCCCCAGCCCGGATGTGCAGGGTCAAATCCTGGAGAACGGGTCGCTTCCCATAAGACTTACTAAGCTTTTCGATGTTCAGCACTATTGCAACAATTAGGAATTTTTATCCTGAATAAGACTTCTAATTATGTTGGGTTCGTTTAGCGAGGTTGGCAACTACTGCAACTAATTCAGTCGGTTCAACTGGTTTAGCGAGGTGTACTTGGAATCCGGCACACAGAACACGGGTACGTTCCTCTTCTCTAGCAAATGCCGTCAGAGCAACGGCTGGAATCTGCCTTCCTTGCTCTGCTTCGAGGGTTCTTAGTTTGCGAATTAGCGAATAGCCATCTTCATCAGGCATACCGATATCGCTGATTAAGATATCTGGTTTCAATTGTGCGATCGCTTCCAAGGCTTCACATACTGATGTAGCTGTCGTCACCTGCGCCTTGCACTGTTCGAGAATAAAGCTGATCAATTCCAGAGTATCAGCGCTGTCATCCACCACCAGTACCTGTAAGCCATCGAGGGCGGGAAGGTTATCGAGTACGGCTTGGTTCTCCTCCCTCGGCAGCACTGCCCGTGAATCTATCGTACACAGCTGCACCGTAAATGTTGCCCCCCTGCCTTCCCCTTCACTAGCCGCAAAAATGGTGCCGTTGTGCATTTCTACTAAGTGACGCACAATTGACAGTCCCAGTCCTAGCCCACCCTGTGTTCTAGTGGTTGCACCCTCAGACTGACGGAAGCGCTCAAACACAAACGGTAGAAAGTCCGAACTAATACCCTTACCTGTATCCTTCACGGTGATCTGAGCGGTTGAGTCAATCTGTTCAAGCCGAACTTCGACACGTCCTCCCTTGTAGGTGAACTTTACAGCGTTGGAAAGCAGATTCCATACGACTTGCTGTAAGCGTTCCGAATCGCCCATAACCTGAGCTACTGAGGGGTCAAGGATAGACTCAATTTGAATAGCTTTGATCTCAGCTATTGGACGCACGTTCTCAATGACGGCATTAATGATGGGTGCAAGGTGAACTGGACGAGTATTCAGGCGGATTTTGCCCAATACGATGCGCGAAATATCCAGAATATCCTCGATGAGTTTCTGCTGTGACCTGGCATTCCGCTCGATTGTCTCTACAGCCTTAGCAGTAGTTGCTTCGTTTAACTTCCGATTACGAAGCATTTGAGTCCAACCCAGCATAGCGTTTAGAGGTGTGCGCAGTTCGTGGGAGACAATCGCCAAAAACTCATCTTTGATGCGGTTAGCTTCCTGAGCCGCTTTTCGAGCCGCTTCGCTATCGTGATAGAGCCGCGCATTATCGATCGCGATCGCAGCCCGTCGAGCCAGTTCTTCAGCCATCTCTAGGTCTATCCTACTGTAGTGGTCTTCTGGCTGTGCCGAACCGAACAGCATTGTGCCGAGCATTCGTTCACCGACACTCAGTGGCACTAATAGATAGGACTTAGTATTGAGCTGGCGCAGCAGGCTGAGGTGTTCTGCATCATGCGCCGTGGCCACTAGGAATGAGTCCGAAATGTCTGTAACAAGCTCTGGCTCACCAGTCCGCAAAACCTTCGAGGCTCCATAATCGGCATCGGCAGGGGGTGGATAGCGTCGCCTCAGTTCGAGTACCAACGCTTCTTTCTCTGGGTCGGATGCCGCAACTATCGGCTCACCAAAGAGCGTCAGATTGTTGGCGACGATATCAATGAAGCACCAATCAGCAAGGGTCGGTACTGCTAGTTGTGCCACCCTTGTTAGGGTAGTACGGTAGTCGAGAGATGAAGCCAGTAAACGGCTCGCCTCAGCCAGGAAGGAGGAGCGTTTTCCTTGGGCCTCAGCTGCTTCACGAGCGGCCTGCTCACGGGCAAGTAGCCTCCGTTCTTCCTCCATCCGCTTGCGCTCGGTGATGTCGCGTAGCAGCCAGCGTAGGGCAATTAGCTTGCCTTCCTTGTCGCGGACGGGGACTACAGTCAAAGCCGCATCAAAGGCTGTACGATTACGCGGCTGTAGGCGTACTTCCCAATCCTCTAATCGGTCTACCTGACGCAGTTGAGACAGTTGGGAACGAAAAATCTGATGTTCTTCCTGAGCAATAAAGATGCTCAACGGTTTGCGCACTAGAAATCGCGCCTCAACGTTGAGCAGCATGGCAGCAGCACGGTTGGCTTCCTCAATACTCCCGTATACATTCGTCACTAGATAACCATCTGGAGCCAACTCAAACAGTTCCTGATAGCGCTGGCGTTCCGCTTCCACAGCCTTGCGAGCTGCCACCAACTCTTGATTCTGCTGTACCAGCTCTTGATGCTGCTCAAACAGCTCTTCTTGGGCTACACGCAGTTCTTCTGAGGCGACGTGAAGCTCCTCGGCAGCCTCTGTCAGTATTTGTTGCTGCTCATCAGGTAATTCACAGGCTCCGGCGATCGCTACCCCTGCGCTATCAGTGTATTGCAGCATTGCCGCTGTACGCGAGAACCAATCTTCTACCTTCTGAGCAAACTCATCTATGTTCATACTGAGGCCAAGTTCTCCCTCATTAAAGGAGTGTGCCTAGACTATAGATGATCTTTAGGTCGGGGAAATACTTCTATTAGGTGAAATTACTAGACAAGGGAGAGTTTTTCGATAACTCCTCGTTGCCCTCCTTCCCAATCAAGCTTCAGATCGGCTGATTGAGGGTACCATTTGGGTCACACCTAATGGAAGTGTCACTTGGAAGGTAGTGCCGACACCGATTTTACTGTCTACCGTAATCTGACCACCGTGCAGGTCTACACACTTCTTGACAATTGCTAGCCCTAAACCCGTACCAGAGATAGCCCCCACATTGGTGGCTCGGTAGAAAGACTGCATAAGTTGCGGCAAGTCTTCACCAGGGATACCAATTCCTTCATCCTGGATGCGAAACGTTACCGGGTTTTGGAGACAAATGCACTCAAACCGAACAGTACCGCCTTGGGGGGAATACTTAATCGCGTTGGAAAGCAAGTTGGAAAGAATTTGCCGCAGGATTTTCTGATCTAGATAAGCTTGGGTACAGTCTCCATGACTCTCAAACATAATTTTGTGCTGCGCTTTGGCAGTCAGCTTCAAATCTTCGACTAACTCCTGACAGAATGCTGGTAAATCTAAGAAGGTTGGCTGAACTTCCACTTCTTGCGCTTCAACTTGATTGATGAACAGTATGTCGTTAACCAACTGCGTCAGATGAGTTACTTGGCTTTGAATGCGCTTAAGATGTTGAGTTTTTTTCTCCTGAGTCCATCTGTCGCTGTAACGTTCCAGGAGTTCCGCTGAGGACAAAATGGTGGTAAGTGGGGTGCGGTATTCATGGGAAATCATGCCGATGAAGCGCGATTTGAGTTCGTTGAGTGCTTTCTCGGCTTCCAAAGCTTGCAAGGCGACTGCTTCAGCCTTTTGACGTTCGGCAATTTCCTGATTGAGTTGTTCATTGACACGTTTGAGGGCCAACTCGACTTGTTTGCGATCGCTAATGTCACGCAGCAACCAACGCAGGCTGACTATCTTCCCAAAGCAATGGGTGCGATCGCGCACAGGGGCTACAGTTAAAGCCGCATCAAAGGGTGTGCCATTGCGCGGCTGTAGACGCACTTCCCACTCTTGCCGCTCCTGTTTCCGACTCAGCTGAGTTAGTTGGGAATAAAAAGATAGATGCTCTTCCCGTACAATAAAGATGCTCAACGGTTTGCCCACGATAAATCGTGGCTCAAGGTTGAACATTTTGGCAGCAGCACGGTTAGCTTGCTGAATGTTCCCGTTCACATCCGTCACTAAATAACCATCTGGAGCCAACTCAAACAGTTCTTGATAGCGCTGGCGTTCCGCTTCCACTGCTTCGCGAACCGCCACCAACTCCTGATTCTGCTGTACCAGCTCTTCATGCTGCTGGATTAGCTGTTCTTGGGCAACATTCAGTTCTTCCGAGGCGACGCTAAGTTCCTCGGAAGTCACCATCAGTAGCTCATGCTGCTCGTGAGGCCATTCAGATGTTACTTGCGTCGCTACTGCCACGTTATTAGTACGTTGCAGCAGTGATGCCACCTGTGAGCGCCATTTCTCTACCTTCTGAGAAAACTCCTCTATCTTCATGCTGTTGCTAACTCGGTGGCGTGAAAAATCTAAATTTGCGCCGAACGGCCACACCGATCAGTCTCTCTTTATTTACACTAACTTACTAAATGATTTCAACCAGCTCGCGGCATTTATCTATTTTTAGCTAATCACTGTAATTGCAAACACAAAATTCATTGCTCAGAGCCTTCTCTCTACACTTAGCATTCTTTGGTAAGAGAACCATCCCCCTGCAACCATGACAAGCGCAAACACACACAGAAACCAGAAATGCATTTGAATTTCTGCCAAATCCTTGCCACTAGCCCAAATACCCAACAAAGCTTCATTCATGTGATAAATCGGGTTAAATTTGGCAATTTCTAGCAGGTTTTTCGGAAACAAAGATGTTGGAAGAAAAGCTCCCCCTAGAATCAACAGAGGCACACCAAAAGCAGCAACCAAAGCATTAACATCCTCAGTCCGGCGCGCAAACTGTGTACCGAGAATAAATCCTACGCCTACATAAGCAATAATACTGAGTAAAATAATCAATCCTCCCAGCAGCACAGAACCCTGAAACTTGGCTCCTAAAAAAGCAGAAATGGTATAAACCACTAATGTTTGACCGATACCAATGCAGCTGTGGGCAAAAAAAATACCTAAAAAATACGAGGTTCCGCTGAGTGGAGAAATAAATAAGCGCTTGAGAGTTTGCTGTTCTCGCTCGGCAACCACCGTTGCCACACTACCACCCAGGCAGCTGAAAAATAAGGCAGCACCTACCAGTGTAGAGGGGGCGGCACTTTCAAAAGCTTTAGCCGTTGACAGCTTGGCTCGTTCTGCCAAAATAAACCCATTCAGTAATAGGACAGAAATCGGAAAAATACTCCAAAAAACCAGGCTACGGCGTCGTCGCCACAATTCAATCAAGATTCTCTGTGCTACGGCAATGGTTTCACGCCAATATTTCATCTCAAAAATTGCTAGCTAACAGCATCGCCAAGTTTAGTTTGATTTGCATTAAAACTTTCTAAAGTCTCGCTGAACACCTTGACAAAGTTAAGAAGGTTACTCAAACTACTAACTAGTAGGTAGTCTACCAACTATTAGGTAGGCAGCCAATCTCAAAATCGATTTGAAGTGTTCGACCAAGTTCCATTAGACGCACGCGAACGTATCTTGGCTGCGGGCGAAACTCTCTTCCGTCAGCGGGGTTACCGCAACGTTACGATGCGAGATATCGCTGAGGAAGTGGGAATTCGTCAGGCGTCGCTGT
>DATNPI010000295.1:0-3124 GCA_036703325.1 Coleofasciculaceae cyanobacterium | reverse complement strand
AATGGCCTCCACCTCAAGCGATCGCTTTGCATCGTAGTCAACCTTCATGCTAGTGCGGTATGGCGTCATCTTCTCGGTGTGGTCGAGCATCTGTTGGACAAAGCGATCGGTGATAATGCGACCAGCAGTAGCCGCACCAGCAACGACTTCACCCATGAGCTCTTTGACTAATATCCGAGTGTAATTGTCAGCCATCAGCTCATTTGTTGTGGCATCGAGAACCACAGAAAGCCCATTATAGGGGATGTTCCACACCAGTTTTTGCCAGCGGGCAAGCAGCAAGTCTTCAGCTAGCTTGATCGGAATACCAGCCCCTTCAAAATCACTACCAATCTGACGCATTCGCTCAGTAATGCCACCAGGTTGATAATTGGGGGTATATTCGCCAAGCTTAATCTCTTTGTAGTCAAGGTGGCGGATATATCCTGGCCCCACCTTATTGGAACACAGAAAGCACAAACCTCCTATTACCCGTTCCGAGCTGACAATTTGGGCGACAGCCTCTTCGATACCCAGTCCATTTTGCAATACCAAGACAACGCCATCATCCTTCACCACAGTTGGTAGCATCTCAGGCAGGAGATGATTTTGCGTTGTCTTCAGTGCCACGACCACAACGTCACAGGGCGGCATTTTGCCACTATCGCCATAAGCGTTGACTTGGGGAAGGGTAAAGTCACCAGATGGTGACTCAATTACTAAACCCTGCTGACAGACGTTTTCATAATCGCTGTGTAGTAGGAAGTGGACATCTAGACCCGCCCGTTGCAAGCAAGCACCATAGTAGCCACCCAGCGCACCCGTTCCCAGGATGGCGTAACTGCGATTAGACATTGATACCTATCCCAAATTTTGTTGTTGACCCTCAGCTTGTAGGGGCAATTCATGCATTGCTTCTACTAAATTGGCGGCTACGTGGGCAACTTTTACCTCTTGTGGTAGATGACTAACTGGAGCTGGTTTCATCTCACCCCGAAAGTCCAACAGTTGGACAATCAATAGATAAGCGATCGCAAGCAATATAGAAATCGCACCTGTAATAACGGCAACAATTTTTGAGCGATTCATCAATTTCCTCCAAGTAAAGTTTTTGTGGTATTCCTATATCAAACTTTGCCACAGCCCTCTGCAAGTGAACAGTGAACATGGCTCACGACTTCTCCGGTCAAAATCTGCGAGGTCGCTCCTTCAAGGGGAGGAAAGACCTTAGCGGTGCAAACTTTAGCTACGCTGACATCCGAGGTGCTGATTTTACCAAGGCTATCCTCAAAGGTGCAAACTTCAGCCATGTCGAAGCGGGACGGCAACACCACTGGGCAATTGTTCTATTAGCTGTTTCTTTATTTTTATCGACACTATCAGGATTTGTTTCAGCATTCGCTGGTGATACTACAGGAGCAGCGCTAATTAGTGAAAACCCCATTGAAATCTTTACTGGTGTAGTTATCTTAATCACCTTAGCCGTTTTCTTTCTTCTTACCATCCGTCGAAGCTTATTAGTTGCTTTTGGGGTGGTAGCTGTAGTACTGGCGGCGGCAGCAGCGGCTGAGGTAGCGGGTGTGGCAGTGGCTGGGGCTGTAGTAGCGGCGGTTGGGGCTGGGGCAATGGCAATGGCTTTAGCTGTAGTGGCAGCAGTGGCGGCATCCGGTGCGGGTGCTGGCGCTGGGGCGGTGGCTGTGGTGGCAGCGGCGGCGGCAGCGGCGGCGGGACTGGCGGTGCCATTAGCGGCATCTGGGGCAGTGGCTGGGGCTGTAGCAGCGGCGGTGGCTGTGGCTGTGGCGATGTCGGTAGCTGGACTATCGACCTCTGTTAGCAGGCAAGCCTTAGCTGGAGATCGGAAATATGCCTTCATTCGGACAATTGCTATTGCCTTTGCTGCTACAGGTGGTACGAGTTTCCGAAGTGCTGATTTAACCGATGCTGATTTCACTCAATCCATCCTTGAAAGTACCAACTTTACAGAGGCTAATCTGACTCGCACCTGCTGGTTTCAGGCGAAAAAGCTTGACTTCGCTCGTGTTGGAAAGACATACCTTGAGACACCACAAGTGCGGCAGCTGCTAATTACAAAAGAAGGACAGAACCAAAATTTTGACAATCTACCTCTACGGGGAGTCAATCTGCGCAGAGCTAACTT
Source organism: Coleofasciculaceae cyanobacterium (assembly GCA_036703325.1). Taxonomy (GTDB): domain Bacteria; phylum Cyanobacteriota; class Cyanobacteriia; order Cyanobacteriales; family Coleofasciculaceae; genus DATNPI01. The sequence goes on along the minus strand of DATNPI010000295.1, from coordinate 987 downwards.
AGTAGATGCCAGCTTTATTGGTGCTGATCTTAGTGAAGCTAATTTGCAGTCAGCCAATTTATTAAAAGCGAAGCTAAAGCAGACGCAACTGGACAGAACTGATCTAACAGGTGCTTATCTCACAGGAGCCTACATTGAAGACTGGGGCATTACAAGTGAGACAAAAATCGATGCGGAGGTACGTGAATATCTACTTAGACGAGCAGCAAAAAAAAGGCGGTCTAGACCAGAACCCCCGTTACCAAACTGATAATTTTAAAAAGTATTAAGTGAGCAGGATAAAGGATGAAATCTTTCCTAGACTTTGAAAGGAGATAGCCGCTCCTACCTAGGTGAATACCACCAATCTTTGGTGGTAAAATCGATCCCATCGAAGTGAGAATTTCAGGCCTCAACCTTCAACCTTCAGCCTTTTATCAAATCTGTTCTGATCGCCACAGACACCATTGCCACTCCTTCATAAATAAGCCACACTTGGAGGGTGCGTTCTTCAACGAATCAATAAGTACGGGGGATAGCTGCAAATGACACAGTATGCAGATTTTGGAAAAAGGTTCTTAGCTACCTTGCTTGATGGAGTTATTCTAGCTATCATCAGTATCCTAATCAACATTGTAGTTGGTATAGCCTTAACTTTAATTAATAATGATACTCTGGCCAATTTGGTTGGCAATCTTGTGGGGATTGTAATTGGTTGGCTTTACTCTGCAATCCAGGAGAGTTCCCCAAAACAGGCGACGCTTGGAAAACAGGCGTTAGGGATTGTTGTAACTGACCTAAACGGTAAACGTATCTCTTTTGTTAAGGCGACAGTAAGATATTTTAGTAAGTTTATTTCCGCCCTGATTTTGTTTATTGGCTACATCATGGCGGCCTTTACGGAGAAAAAACAAGCCCTTCACGATATCATTGCTGGTACGCTAGTTGTTAACAAGCGGTAGAGTCATTTCTGTCCACCAATTTTGATTTTGGATTTTGAATTATCTC
>DATNPI010000294.1:0-10039 GCA_036703325.1 Coleofasciculaceae cyanobacterium | reverse complement strand
TGGCAACCCCAACGTAGCTGACTCTAACAGCGAACAGGCTGTGCTGAGGGTCAAACAGCCCTTCGCTAACCACAACGGTGGTCAACTAGCCTTTGGTCGTGATGGTTACCTATACATTGGCATGGGTGATGGGGGTGGTGGCGGTGACCCTCAAAATAACGCGCAGAATCCCGCTTCGTTGCTGGGTAAGCTCTTACGGATTGATGTCGAGTCGGGAAAAACCCCTTATGCTATCCCCCCAACCAACCCGTTCATACAAAAAGCTGGCTACCGCAAGGAAATCTGGGCGATTGGGCTGCGGAATCCCTGGCGTTTTTCCTTCGACCGACGGACGGGCGACCTTTACATGGGTGATGTGGGGCAGAATGCCTACGAAGAAGTTAACGTTCAACCAGCTTCCAGCACCGGCGGCGAAAACTATGGTTGGAAAATCATGGAGGGGAAGCACTGTTTTAACAGTACTACCTGCAATCAGACCGACTTGACACTACCAGTAGTTGAATACGAGCATTCGTTAGGTTGCTCCGTCACTGGTGGTATGGTCTACCGTGGGCGGAGTTACCAGTCTATGCAGGGTATTTACTTCTATGGAGATTTTTGTAGCGGGCGAATTTGGGGATTGAGGCGTCGCGGTAAAGTTTGGCAAAACACTCTCCTCCTCGACACTGCGTATGGCATTAGCAGCTTTGGTGAAGATCAAGTTGGCAACTTGTATGTTACCGATCTGTACAAGGGCGACATCTATTTAATCAAAAGTTGAGTAGTGCCTTAACGACGCATCCTGCAAGGGTTATCGCTCTCTTGAACATTGGGGTTAGTCTTGAGATAATCACGAATGCGATCGCAACCGCGTACCAGTAAATTATCCAAGTCTAGTCTGTCTAAGCTCCACAAAATCACGGTTTTGTTATCACCTGCGGAGGCGAGGAACTGACTGTCAGGGCTAAAACTTACCCAATTGACCGCCCCCTCATTCCCTCTGAGTGTGATTAGCACAGTGCCATCTGAACTCCAGAGTTTCACAGTTCCGTCCCGACTTGCAGAGGCAAGGGTTTGACCATTGGGGCTGAAACTGACACTATAGACCCGATCAGTATGCCCTTTGAGCGTTTTGAGTTCCTTGCCATCTAAGCTCCAGAGTTTGACAGTATTATCAGCACTAGCAGAGGCAAGAGTTTGACCATCCGGGCTGAAACTCACGCTTAGAACTCGCTCTTTATGTCCCTCTAGGGTTTTGAGTGAAGTACCATCTGAGTTCCAAACTTTCACAGTTTTATCCTCACTGGCTGAGGCAATATGCTTACCATCTGGACTGAAACTTACCCAATTGATCGGCTGCCTATGACCTGTTAGAGTTTTTAGGAACGTGCCATTGCGGTTCCAAAGCTTAATGGTTTTATCCTTGCTAGCTGAGGCGATAGTCTGGTTATCAGGGCTGAAACTGACGCTCAACACCCTATCAGTGTGCCCCGTTAGGGTTTTCAGCAAGATACCGTCTAATCCCCAAAGCTTGACCGTATTGTCTTTCCTCGTGTTATCTCCACTTGCTGAGGCAAGTATCTTGCCATCAGGCGAGAAGCTGACACTCCAAACTCCAGCTTTATGCCCCTTGAGGGTACGGAGCAGTTTTCCGTCACGCTGCCAAAGCTTCACGGTCTTGTCCCCACTAGCAGAGGCAATTATCTGACCATCCGGACTAAAACTTACATTACTAACTCTAGCCGTATGTCCTGTGAGAGTTTTGGAACCAATGGTATTGAGGCTCCAAAGTCTGACAGTACTGTCTGCACTTGCCGAGGCAAGACTTTTGCCATCTGGGCTAAATTTCACACTATAGACCCAGTATTGATGTCCCTTCAGGGTTGTCTGCAAGATCCCATCTCGGTTCCACAGTCTAACTGTTCTATCTAAACTCGCCGAGGCAAGGCTCTTGCCATCTGGGCTAAAACTGACCCTGAGGACACCATCTTCATGACCTTTTAGGGTTTCTAGCAACGTACCATTAATCCTCCAGAGTTTCACAGTTCGATCCAAACTGGCAGAGGCAAGGGTCTGACCATCGGGACTGAAACTAACGCTCAAAACCCGATCAGTATGTCCCTTTAAAGTTTTTAGCAAAGTACCATCAATCCTCCAGAGTTTCATAGTGCGATCCACACTAGCCGAAGCAAGAGTTTTGCTGTCAGGGCTGAAACTCGCCTCCGAAACTGAATCCTGATGTCCTTTTAAGGTCGCTCTCAAGTCACCATCCCGATTCCAGAGCTTAATAGTCTTATCTGCACTGGTGGAGGCTATAGTCTGACCATCGGGACTGAAACTGACGCTAAGAACACCATCAGTATGTCCCTTCCATGTTTTTAGCAAAGTACCATCAATCTTCCAGAGCTTGACTATTCCATCTAGACTTGCCGAAGCAATGGTCTTGCCATCCGGACTGAAACTTACATCTGAAACCGAATCCTCATGTCCTTTGAAGATCGTTTTTAACTTGCCATCCAGTTGCCAGAGTCTAACCGTGTTGTCAGCACTAGCTGAAGCAATGGACTTGCCATCCGGACTAAAACTGATACTGAAAACGCTACCCTCGTGACCTTCCAGGCGGTTACGTTCTCTAGTGCCGTCAACAGCTTGCTTTAGCGCTGTAACCACCTTAGCCTGAGTATCGGTATCGGCTTTTGCCCAGGTAGAGTGTTTTAGTTGTCTCCCAGCAATTAAACTTTCCCGCAGCGCCTCCAACGATCTATTCCCAGCTAGATAAGCTTCTGAGGATGCAGCATGTGTCTTAATTTCACTAATTACTGCCCGTCTTTCATTGGTTATTGCCAGCCTTCGCTGACTTTCTGCCCAAGTGGCAAGCATTGCCATTATGATGCCAGTTGCCACGGCTGCCCCTAGGAGCCATCTCTCCTTACGAAGTCGCTCAATTTCAGCTTGAGTGCGGAGCAATTCTTTTTTTTGCTTCTCCAGCTTTGCCAATAAATTATGTTGTTGGCGGATGAAGGCAACCAGATAATCATGAACCAGTTGGTATCGTTCATCTGGAACTTCTAGCAAAACTAGACCTGATTTTACCAGAATTTCTAATACTAAATCTAAATTTTCTGGTTCTTCCAAGGCTGATAGAGATATTGCTAACTCAGCACGATTCTTAAAAGGACGAGTACCATTTTCATCGGTCAATAAATACAATATCAGCCGAGCTGCATGTTCATTTTCCGGCCCACAGTCTTGGATTACTTCTTCTAAAAATCGCTTGACAAGTTGTGCTTTAGGGCCAACTTGCCGATACATTGGTAGGGTGGTGATATTCTCTGCTTGGAGTTGTGCCCCCACGACTTGCAACTCAATTGGACGAACCTCACCTAGTTCGCCTGCTAAATCATTTACTAATTCCTCAATTAGAGCTGGCTCTAGGTGAAAATGGACTTGTTCAGTAAAATTTTGAATAACTGACTTTGCATCTTCAGCCGAAAAATTGCCAAAGTAAAAGAGTATATCCTTGTCCAAAGTATTGTTGTTAATCACTTCCAAGCTCATGAAGCGATTCCACTCTAATAGATAAGAGATATAATCTTCCCGCATTGAAAGGATAACTTTTACATAGGGAATGTTCAGGCATTCCCGCAAAAAATCATAAAATATCCGCCTATGGCTTGGGTCTTTATAAATAAAAAAAAACTCTTCAAATTGGTCAAAAATCAAAAGAGTCAATAAATTATTTTCAGCATTCTTGTGTAACTGTTCTAGGATAGCGGCGGTTGAATCGAGAGTTACAGACTCAGGCATATTAGCAAAACCGCAGGTTAGCGTTGGTGCCGCATAGTGCGATCGCCCGATCGCCGCTCCGTACACGCTAGTGCAATTTTGCGTCTCTACAAGGGCTTCTACTAAACATTCGCCTAGTTTCCTCGTCCAATCGGTATAAACTTGCTGCAAAACCGGTAAAACATCACGGGTGTTAATCGCTTTCTGCTTCAAAGCAGGTATTAAGCCGGCCTGCAAAAGTGAACTTTTGCCAACGCCTGACTGACCGTGCATTACGGTTAGTTTATAGTCATCGCGGCTTAAACGTCCGATCAGGCGATTGACATCTTGCTGCCTTCCCGAAGCGGCTATTTCTTGAACAAATGTCCCTTGCTGCTGAATATTAGGTAGAGCTGGGTTTGTTACCTGTTGTTTTGGTTGCAACCGACCCGCACCGATGAAGGCACGATACCCATACTGATGTTCGATCGCTCGCCGTTTTTGCTTGATTTGGAAGGCTTTGAGGTAGTCACCTTGCTTAAAGTAAAGCGATCGCAACTCATTCAAAATCCGAATGTAGAGTTCAGGATCGTACTGGGATTTTGTTTCAGCTTTAGCCGCTTCCAAGGTGGTGAGTGCTTCTTGGTCTTTACCCAGTGCCGAGTGTGCTCTAGCTAAGGAGAATAAATACCAGCCTTGATGAAATGAGCGTTCCCAGTCTAAATGAACTCTCTCTTCAGCTGAGACAGGAGTTGAAACCGCTGTTTCAGCATTTTCCAGAAGATAGAGCGCGAGTTGGGCAAATTTCTGCGCCTCACTCCAGTTTGTTTTTGCCAGCGCCACCTCAGCTAAAAACCCATACGCTCGTGCTAGTCTAAAAGGCTCAAGAGGAGGCTTAAGATTGGCTTGATGCAACGCTAAAGCTTTTTTGGCAACAGCCTCTAACTCATCCCAACGCTTGAGCCGTTGCAGCGAATCACCCAAGGTGTTGATAAATTTGGCGACTAGGTCTAAGCGATTAGCCTGCTCAAAAACTTCAATAGATTCCTGAAAATAATCCCTGGCTCGATGGCAAGCTTGCTCATACTCATTCCGATGTCCTAAAGCATAGGTGCGCCACCAAAGACCTAAATAGTATAGTAAGCACCCGCGTCGCTCTAAGTTATCGCTTTGCTGCCAAAAGTTTAAACTTCGCTCGTAATGTTGTCGTGATTGTTCTAGTGAACCATCGGCATCTCGACCTAAGACAAATTCTAAACTAGCTTCTAGTTCTGGGTCTAAACTCACTCCGTAACTTTGCAGTTCTCTGTGAGCTGACTCTAGTTCAGTGCGACGTGGAGAAGCAATACCCGGATTGAGAGCCGCATTGTCCAGAAATAGGCTAGCATCAGCGTCTAAAACTTTGGCAAAGACCTTGTCGGTGGTTTGCTGGATGAAGTGAATTAATTCGTCGGAGGCGATCGCAAATTCCACAGTCGTAGACCAACTATGGAAGTCTGGCACCAACCGAATCAGCTTTTGTAAAATCTCATCAGTGACCCACAACACCAGTGGGAAGGCAAAGTTGCGAAACTCCTCTCGCACTCGGTTTGTTGCACTCAGCACCTGCTCAAGGGCGTTCACTGACTCCAAGCCAAACACCATCAAGGCCGCTGGCTTCTCCTGACCCAGTTTTGCCTCAATAGTGGTATAAAGTGTCTTATCCGACTGCTCTAGAACAACTTCTCGAATCTGAACAGGACATTGCTCCCGCAACTGCTGGACAATTTGCTCCCGCAAGGCGGTATAGTTGCAACGCCCTAAAATCAATGAAAAATTCCCCTCAGACCTGGTAATCGCCCGGATCAGAGTATTTAATGAGTCTTCGTTGTCTTCAGGTCGATGTGAGTCCGTCATCCCCGCAACTCCTTCGCCTCTGCTAAAACCAGATTGATATCAAACCAAGTGTTTATACTCACCTGGCAGTAGCTAAGTCTGTTTTCAACAGGACGTCAGTTTTATCTTAGTAAATGATGGGTCTAACCCCTCACCCCATTACTGTCGCTTCATCCTGTAGTAGCGGGGGTAGATGTAACCTGAAAATCCAGTTAGAGGGTATATTGACAAGTTTGCATCAGCTTGGGCATACCCCTCGCCTCTGACAATCATCGTCCGGCTCATCTCTAGTGGATAAGATGAAGGGTAATGATTGCGTTTTTAGAGTAGAAGCATTCGCCTCTAAATCAGTATGCCAAATTTCTAGGCTGTTGTGGCTTTTGGCGGCTTTAGCGGTAGCTGCCAGCAACAAAAGTGATGCAATAATCACGCTTAGAGTTTTTTTTCTGTTCATTTCAGCTCGATTCTCCAAGACTGAGACTGTAAACCGGTTATCAGGTAGAAGCATCAGATTTAAGATGGAGATGCAGCTCAAAAGCAGAAAGCCTGAGTCGAAAGTAGTAACGCGATCGCCAAGCATTCCCGAAGGTTAGAACCTCAGGGACACTCAATTTAGGGATAGATGCTAATTGAATAAAAGATGCTTGATTTCGGCTTAAGCGTCTACGCCGTTCCTCAGCATTTCAGGATGCGGTATTGTTTGATTTCACCTACTTACTGTGTCTGATGCACTCTTTCTTTAGTTCCCAGTTAATAGGCAAACGTCTGAAAACTCATAACCCGCAAGCAGCTAAAGCACTTCTAGATTTAAAATCCAGAAGTGTTACCTAGTAAATCGGAAGTATTACCTATTAACTCTTACGGTAATTGCCTAGTTAATCCGATTTTTTTTCGAGAAAACCGTATTTATTGGATGTAGTTAACTAACATCTCTCCTAAAAATAGGGGCTGGAGGTTAGGGACTAGGCGGGAGAGATTTTTATTACTTGGTTAGGATAAGGCATTGCTGCTTATGTTATCGCCACGCGATCGCGAAGCGCTGCTGGGAAGCGCAGACCACTCCATCAGAATTGAAGTAACGACCAGTACCTCACAGCTTGCACTGTTGAAAGGTCTAGATGTATGGCGGCGCTTGGGTTTACTTTCCGAGACTCGAATCAACGTTGAACTAACGACTAACGCGTCTCATCCTAAACTGTTGGCAGGTGTAGATGCGTTGTTGCGCTTAGGTTTGCTAACGGACGCTCTAGTTCAAAAGCTGTGCCGAGAAAATCTTACCTGTCCACTGCCGGAGCCAAGTTCCGCGCCAGCGCAAGTATCACCCCGAACACCAACATCCCAGCGGTTGCCAGATTTCGCAACAGACTTTGCCCCAGAAGAACTGGCGGCACCAGTACCGAGACAACCTACTCCGTCCCCCAGTTGGCTTACAGAAATGTTGCAGTCGCTTCAGGCAGAACTCAGCGTCAGATGGCTGCTGTTTCTGGGAGTGTTCATGGTGGTGGTGTCCTCTGCGGTACTAGCCGCCAGTCAATGGAAGAATTTCCCAGCATCGGGGCAATATGGGGTGTTATTAGGGTATACCTTAACGTTTTGGGCCGTCTGTTCCTGGGCGAATCGGCAGAGTAATTTACGATTGACGGCTCAGACGTTGCAGATTGTGACGCTGCTACTGGTGCCGGTGAATTTTTGGGCAATGGACGGCTTTAGGTTGTGGCGTAATCCCATCGATTGGATTGTTGTTGCTTTTGCTACTGCTATCCTCAGCGCGATCGCTTTCTTGCTCTGGAAGCGGGAGCAACAACCGCCTTTGCCTATCATCAACTATTTAGGACTGAGTTACCTGCACTGGGGTTGGAGTTTGCCTGGATTTCCTCTGGTGGCGGTTTACTTGGGGACAGGTGCCACCTTAGCCACCTTCTATACGGAATGTAGAAGGCGCAAAGTCCAAGGCAGGATTAATTCATCCCACCGTTCGGGAAAGGTTTCACCCTACATCCTGCATCCTTCAACTTTCCAAATAGCGGTTTATGGCATAGGCATTCTACTGTTTAGAGCCATTTTTGTAGTGGGTGTGGATATCCAGCAGCTAGGTTTAGCAATAGGTGCCTATGGCTGGTTCCTGTCGTGGCTATCCCAGCAGCAGCAGAGTTCGTTAGCTGAAGAACCCGAATTGCCCCAGTTCAGTTGGGAGTGGCTGGGTGGCGGGTTGCTGTTTTTGGGCTGGCTGGTTTCAGTGGGGGTAGATTTTCCCTGGCAAGCGATCGCAGTTAGTGGATTAGGCCTGTGGTTCTTCAGCAGTCGCCTACAACGATTTTGGCAGCATCTTGACTTAGCCGCCATTTTAGGCATTGGATTACAGTCAATTTGGCTGTTTTGGCGGTTGATTCCATCAGATATCCAAACACAGCTAGTTGCAACCGCCACCCAGTTGACCGGTTCCCAGGATACCCCCTTTGCTCTGTTGAGCTTGGTTCTGTTTCCCTACCTTATATTCATTGTGGGGTTGATAGACTGGCTGGATCGCCGGCAGCAGCCTCATCTAGCAGAATTTGGAGAAGCGATCGCCCTTTCATTTGGAACTCTTCTAACTGTCATCAGTTCAGTCAATCCCCTGCTGCGGACGCTCAATTTACTGAATTCCACAATCACTCTGGGGATTGTCAGCAGACGGCGTGGCGCTCTGGCTATTAGTCGTAACTTCGAACTACTGGTGTACCTTACCCACATTACGGGTATAGCTACACTCCTGTGCGCCATCGACTACCTGTTGCCAAACCTGAACCGAGGGGAATGGGCAGCAATTTCGTTAGCCTTCATGGTGGGAGAATGGGCATTGACGCTGGGTAGTCAGAACTCAGAACTGACAACTCACAACTCACAACTCAGAGCTATTGGGCGTCGCAGTGCTTGGCATTTGGGTTTAGCCTTGGCTGGATTGAGTTATGCCTTGCTGTTGATGAATTATCAAGCTGCCTTGGAAAACCCATCGGCTAACGTAACTGAATGGGGTTTGTTGTGGCTGATTACACCCTTATCTTTGACTGGGGTAGCGACTTGGACATCAGGTTCTAGGCGGCAATTCGCTAGCGGGTTAAGTGTAGCCGCCTTGGTTGCGGTGCAATTCTTGACGCTGGGCATCCCCCATTTCCGGTTAGTCAGCTTGGCTGTTGCCACCATCCTGATGCTAGTCAATACCCGTTATCTACGGGAACAGAATGCAGCCGCAATTACGGTAGGGTTTGGGCTGAGTTTCTTGGGGATGTTCTTATGGGAGGGTGTGCCTGGATTACCTCGCCTATCCTTGGAGGGTTGGTTGGTAGCTGGTGCGATCGCCTTCACAAGTTTATGGCTGATTCGCAGCTGGCTGAGTCGCCGTTCCACCCAATTGGCACCCCTTTATGTTCTGGCGACAGATGGTTGGGCGATCGCGTTATGTAGCCTAGAACTCATCCTGCTGACGCTTCACTCCCTAGCTGTCTATTGGGGGTGGCTCTCCCCAGCGGTGGCGGTGCTGATAGCTGGGATTGTGACAATGGGAGCGATCGCTTATCGTAGCTGGCGTCACCCCTCTAATTGGAGCATTTACGCCCTGGGTTGGTGTCTAGAAGTATTAACTGCCGAGGGATTGGGCTTTATTGATCGCTCATTCCTCAACTTAGGGATTGCCAACCTCGCTTTAGGACTGATCGTTCAGCTAGTCGGGGATTGGTGGCAGCGTCGAGCTGGTATTAGGAATGTACCTAGCAGCTGGCACGTTATCCCCTTACTTTACGGGATTTTAGGTGCTTTACTGCGCTGGGGCACCTTCGCCAACTGGACGGGTTTATCAACCCTTGCTCTTGCTGCGATCGCCATTGGCATAGGGCGTCGGCGTCAGGAATTTAAACCCCTGATCTACCTTGCCCTACTGGGAGTGTCCGTTTCGGCTTATGAAGTCCTACTTTATCAACTCTCACAACTATCAGGAGGCTCGACAGGTGATGGATTGATTGTCATGGCAGCCTTGGGGACTAGCATTATGTATGCCTATCGGGTGCTATCTCCCTGGTTGATAGAGTACCTGCACCTGACTAAGGAAGAACTGAAAGCGATCGCTCATCTTCACTGGGCTTGGAGTAGCCTTCTGTTGATTGCGGGCACCGCCTATCAGCCCCAATCTTTGACACTGGGGTTTGGTGTCGGTGCGTTTTTAGTTCAATATGCGATCTTTGAAGGACGCAACCATCCCAATCCGAAAATAGGAGAAATCTGGGTTTACCTGGGCTTCTCAGAAGCAGTTGCCATGAGGTTGTATTGGCTCAGTCTACCAGTGGCACGCTTATTATCGGGGCCATTGGGGCCTTGGAAAGGTGCGATCGCGTCTGTATTTGCCTATTTTCTTTTCATCTTGCCCTGGGAACGTTGGGGTTGGCAGAAA
>DATNPI010000285.1:0-5974 GCA_036703325.1 Coleofasciculaceae cyanobacterium | reverse complement strand
TAGAACGATTAGCTGCCGAGATTTCCCGACAAAGCCAGGAATTTGCCGACTTACCAGAAGTGACGCAGGCGATGGAGAAGCTGTGGAAAGAACGCTGGCAGGAACTGAATCAAGCTACGGCTTAGAAGTCAAATCTCACCTAAAAATAGGGGCTAGGGCATGTTTTCAAACCCGGAGATCCCCCCAGCCCCCCTTTTTAAGCTGTGCATTAATCGCATCTTTCGTAACAATCTTGAAAGCCTTGTGAAACAAGGCTTTCAAGATTAATAGCTGCCCCAGCTATTGACAAAATACCACTCGTTCTTCTTGATAAAAAATGGAACTTATTGAGAATTAGTCAGGAAGGAATGGGGGTTTGATAGCGCCAAAGCGCTCGCTCTGGCAAATGTTAAGAAAGATGCGATTAACGCATAGCTTTTTAAGGGGGGAGAATGAGCGTCAAAGTCCCCCTTTTTAAGGGGGATTTAGGGGGATCTGAATCTGACGGGGAAGTTTGAAAACACGCCCTAGGGGTTAGGGAAGAGAATTTTCTTTTTCGTTGTGAGCTACTGCTCATATGCGACTGTCTTGCAACACTCACTTCGCTGCCTGATTCCGATTAGAGAGTAATTTGTCTGCTAGGCTGATTCCGGTCTACCCATAAGAGCGACAATCGATGACTTCTACTCTAAAGAGCCAAATCCAGCAATTTTATGATGCCTCTTCTGGTCTATGGGAACAGATTTGGGGCGAACATATGCACCACGGCTATTACGGTGCCACTGGCAAAGAGAAAAAAGATCGGCGTCAGGCACAAATTGACCTGATTGAAGAACTCCTAAACTGGTCTGGGATAGGGCAAGCTGAACAAATTCTTGATGTCGGCTGCGGTATTGGTGGCAGTTCCCTTTACTTGGCACAAAAGTTTGATGCCAGTGTAGTGGGCATTACTCTAAGTCCAGTGCAAGCATCGAGAGCAACCGAACGGGCACAGGAAGCTGGCTTGGCGAGTGAAGTTCAGTTCCAGGTTGCTGACGCCCTAGATATGCCTTTTGCTGATGACACGTTTGATTTTGTCTGGTCGATGGAAAGTGGCGAACATATGCCAGATAAGGAGAAATTCCTGGCGGAGTGCTACCGGGTACTCAAACCAGGGGGAACATTCTTGATGGCGACTTGGTGTCATCGTCCGATAACGCCAGCGACAGGGCAGCTGGCGGCGGATGAACAGCAGCATCTGGCGGAAATTTACCGGGTTTACTGCTTACCTTATGTGATTTCGCTGCCAGAGTATGAAGCGATCGCTCATAATCTCCCCTTCCAAAACATTCGCACAGCAGATTGGTCTGACGCTGTTGCACCGTTTTGGGACATCGTGATTGATTCCGCTTTCGAGCCTAAAGCGATTTTCGGATTGCTCCAAAGCGGTTGGACTACGGTGCAAGCCGCTTTGTCATTAGGGCTGATGAGCCGAGGCTATCGACGAGGGTTAATTAGGTTTGGGTTGCTTTGTGCAAATAAGTGATATTTTCAACCATTTTGTCTGATTGGTTCAGAGAATGATTGGGTTATACCGTTTCGCTTTATCTTTGCATATTAAGGGCACGACAATGTCGTGTCCCTACAGTTTACATAGCATACAATCACGTCGCAAATTGGTAGTACTTTACGCTAATGCCTAGACGCTATGATCGAGCTAAATTTAAAAAAAAATACTCCCATGACTTCTACCTTTAACTCATCCCCATGCCCAAAAACTCTTCCTGACCATACCCAGCTACCAGACTCAGATGGCTCCTTTGTGAAAAATTTTCAAGAACATCCTCAAAGCATTCTCTTAACTGAGTCAATAGAACCCATACTGCGAAAGCTTCATCCTGATAATCAATATTGCATCGGTCAAGATTCTGGGATTTACTGGCGTTTAACTGACCCACCAGAAAGGGGTGCTGAAGCCCCAGATTGGTTCTATGTTCCTAATGTTTCACCCACCCTAAATGGTGAACTGCGCCGTTCTTATGTCTTGTGGCAAGAGCTGATCCCTCCCTTAATTGTCATCGAATTTGCTTCTGGAGATGGTTCAGAGGAGCGGGACAAAACTCCCCTATCTTCTGTCTTATCTTCTACCTCTTCACAAGAGGCTGAAGAAGGTAATCAAAGAGCCGGAAAGCCAGGTAAATTCTGGATTTATGAACAAGTCATTCGTCCGGCATTTTCTGCTATTTATGAAGTTAAAAAAGCCAGTGTTGAAGTGTATTGCCTGGTGGCTGGTAAATACCAGTTGTTACCAGCGAATGAGCGGGGGCACTATCCTATTGAACCGTTAGGAGTAGAGTTAGGGATTTGGCAAGGTTGGTATAAAACTGCTAACTTGCCGTGGTTGCGCTGGTGGGATGCAGAAGGTAATTTATTGTTAACTGGAAATGAAAGAGCAGAGCAGATAGAAAGAGAGTTAGAGGAGGAACGTCAAAAAGCAAAGCGTTTAGCAGAGCAGTTGCGAACGGCTGGAATTGAACCAGAGGTGTGAAAAGATTTACGGAAAGGCGATCGCCTAAGAGTAGACATAGACCCTCCTAGGCTGCTTTTGCTTCAGTAGACAATCTCTCCCCCTCTCCCCCCAGGTTAGGGAATAAGGGGGTTATTGAAATAGATTTGGTATTACCCATTACCCTTTAGAGGCGGGCGGCAGTTCGTCCCACCCCTTGAAGAAATGGGATTCACCGTCGATTTTCTTTGATGAGCCGAGGTTATCGGCGAGGGTTGATTCGTTTTGGGTTGCTTCGTGCAACGAAATGAGAGAGTTTTTCTAATCTGCCACCCCTGCTCCCCTTGCTGACCACGAGCTGTGTTGGTACGGTTTGAAAACCGCTGAATCAGTGGCTGTGGGGTTGTATTCAGCTTGACAGCTCATCTTAATAGGGACTCATCTCCTAGAGAGAGCAGTAAATGAAGTATCACGCCCTCCATTAGCTAGAGGAAAGGAAACTTTTCGCTTTTTAAGATGAATTCAGAATACTGCAAGTCTTGATTAAGAGTACTGTCATAGAGCTAGAAAATGCTATTCAAAGACCGAACGGCGGCAGGGCAACTATTGGCAGGGCAACTGACAGCTTATGCTAATCGCCCGGATGTGCTGGTATTGGCACTGCCACGGGGAGGTGTACCCGTTGCCTTTGAAGTGGGGAAAGCCCTGAATGCGCCGTTAGATGTTGTTTTGGTGAGTAAATTAGGAGTACCTGGGCACAAGGAGTTAGCGATCGGGGCGTTAGCATCTGGTGGAGTGCGGGTAATCAATCGAGAGGTTGTACGAGCGCATCATCTGTTCGAGGCAGCAATTCATCAAGTTGTCGTCAGAGAGCAACGAGAACTAGAGCGATGGGAACGCCTTTACCGGGATGACCGACCTGCCCCCGATCTATTCGGACGCACCCTGATTCTTGTAGATGACGGTCTAGCGACAGGTGCCACCCTGCGGGCGGCGGTCATCGCCATACGGCAACAGGAACCCGCCCGGATAGTCGTTGCCGTGCCCATCTCCTCACCCGAAACCTGCCACGAGATTGAAGCTGAGGTAGATGAATTCATCTGTGCCATGACACCACGCCCCTTCTATAGCGTTAATTTCTGGTACGAAAACTTTTCCGAAACGACGGATGAGGAGGTTTGTGACCTGCTTCAGAGGGCTGCAAATAACCATCAACCGCCAGCTACCAGCGGTCAGAGACGCTGAAGCTTCAGCTAGGAGGACTACAACCATGCCAGATGCAACAATAACAAAGCTAACCGATGCAGTGCGTGAGTGTGCTCATCCACTGACAGGGTCGGCTCAAGACTACGAGCCATTGATGGATTTGATCGGTGATGCCCGCTTTGTGCTGATCGGTGAGGCGTCTCACGGTACCCATGAGTTCTACCAACAGCGGGCAGAGATTACAAAACGCCTGATTCAAGAAAAAGGCTTCACGGCTGTTGCGGTCGAGGCAGACTGGCCCGATGCTTACCGCGTTAACCGCTACGTGCGGGGTATTGGTGATGATACTACAAGTGCCGACGCTCTCGCTGGCTTCGATCGCTTCCCGGCTTGGATGTGGCGCAACACGGAGGTGGTCAACTTTATTGACTGGCTGCGCGAATACAACAACGGACTGCCTCAAAATGCGACAAAGGCTGGCTTTTACGGACTTGACCTCTATAGTCTGCATACCTCAGTCGAAGCCGTTCTCAGTTATCTAGACAAGATTGACCCGGAAGCAGCTAAACGGGCACGCTATCGCTATTCGTGTTTTGAGCATTTTGGTGAGGATACGCAAGGCTATGGGTATGCGGCTAGCTTTGGCTTGACTGAATCGTGCCAGAAAAAGGTGATCAACGAACTGCTGGAACTGCAACACCGTGCGGGTGAGTATGCTTTAGCGGATGGTCAGGAGGCAGAGGACGAATATTTTTATGCCGAACAGAATGCACGGCTGATCAAGAATGCGGAGGAATACTACCGCTCGATGTTTCGAGGTCGGGTTTCGTCATGGAATTTGCGCGATCGCCACATGGCTGAAACCCTCGATCACCTCGTCGCCCACCTAGACAAACAGCGGAATCGCACGAAGGTTGTCCTTTGGGCACATAACTCCCACCTCGGTGATGCACGGGCAACTGATATGGGTGATGCGGGCGAGCTAAACGTCGGTCAGCTTGTGCGCGAACGGTACGGTCGTGACGCCGTACTCGTCGGGTTGACCACTTACAGTGGCACGGTTACAGCCGCCTCAAACTGGGGCGCACCTCCTGAACGCAAGCGTGTTCGACCGGGAATGTCAGGGAGTTATGAAGCGCTGTTTCACGAGACAGGTTTGCCACGCTTCCTGCTAACCCTGCGTTCGGACGACAAAGCGGCCACCGCTTTGCGCAAACGTCGTTTAGAGCGTGCGATCGGCGTTATCTACCTACCTGAAACAGAGCGCGTGAGTCACTACTTCCATGCCCGGTTACCTGACCAGTTTGACGCCGTACTCCACTTTGATGAGACACGGGCGCTTGAGCCACTTGAGCGCACGAGCCATTGGGAGAAGGGCGAGGTACCAGAGACGTTTCCCTCTAGTTTGTAAGGGGATAGATCGCGCTTTGCAATACACAAGCACAAATTGGAGCAATAAATCATGAAAGTCCCACCAGAGATTACCTTTCGCGGTGTAGATAAAACGGCTGCCATCGACACATTAATCCACGAAAAAATGGCCAAACTTGAGGAAGTTTGCAATTACATTAGTAGCTGCCATATCGCGATCGAAAAACCCAACGAGAACACTAGTAGTGGCTCCCCCTATCGGGTACGACTTGATATCACCGTACCGCCCGGTCACGAACTAGTAGCTGAAAGTAGTCCGGGAGATGGTCGCCAGTACGATGCCGTTGATGTGGCGATCCGAGATGCGTTCAAGGCGGCACGTCGCCAGCTCATAAAACTCACTAAACGGCAACATGAGAGTGATAAAGCGATCGCCCAGGAATCAGAGGATACAGTAGCGCTGGTGACTAAGCTCTTTCCGGACGAAGGGTATGGCTTTATCAGAACCTTGGACGATCAAGAAATCTACTTTCACCGCAATAGCGTACTCCATGACGACTTCGATCGCTTAGAGATTGGTACGGGTGTTCGGTTTTTTGTAGAGGAAGGTGAGAAAGGCCCCCAGGCAAGCACGGTGAAAATTGTTGATAAACCAGGTGCTAACGTTGGCAAGTCAGAGCAGACGCTCATCGAACCACCATTAGGCTGGAAGTAGTGGACGGTTCACGATATTGAACTCCTCCGGTTACTTATAGCGATTTTCAATTAAGTAGAATACAGGTTGTTCGTAGGGGCACTATATATCGTGCCCCTACGAATGACTGCTTCGCATTCGAGCATCTACTGACAACTGCCCTAACCGAGACAAGCGGCTAAATCCTCATCCACCGTTGTAATTGGCTTCAGGTTATATTTCTCTGACAGCAGCTTGAA
>DATNPI010000278.1:0-2530 GCA_036703325.1 Coleofasciculaceae cyanobacterium | reverse complement strand
CTTTGGCGATCGCTTCTAAACTTTTCCCAGCTTTCCGCTCCTCCAGTAGATTCTGCTGAAAAGGTGTCAGACTCGCCAAATAGTCCTGCCACTGAACAGGTGTCAGCCCAAAGCTATGTTCCTGCAAGGAGGTTTCCAGCCAACTGGCGACTAATTCCGGTTTGCCTTTGATGGAAAAAACACGAATTGCATGATAAGTGATTTTTTCCCGTAGTCGGTAGATTTCTTTAACCGGCTTATTCAAAGCGCTAGCGATCGCTTCTTGAGACTGACCTTGGAGGTAAAGCCGGAGCCATTGCGCCGCTTCCGGCCCCAAGTTTTCGGTTAAGTAAGCTTCAAATTCTTGGCGTACAGACATCCGCAGTGTCTGTTGCTCCTCCGAGGATTGAGCTTCTTGATAATCAGCAAGCGCTTGGTTATCCAACAAACTGACCGGTGCATCTGTTTCCTCTGGAGTCACTTCCTCAGAAACCAGTCGTACCGTGTCTCCCTCTGGCACATGGGTCATGCCCCCACGCTGAGACCTCCTCAAAAAATTAACAAATCGATACACTAGCAAGGGCTGGTTACGAATTGGGCGCAGACAATACTCCTCGACGCTAGTGAGCAATAAAGCGTCGCGCAGGCGGGGGTCTTCAGTACACTGGGCAATCCAAGCAATTTGCTTTTGAATATAGCGATCGCTGTTTAATAATTCCTGAATCACTTCTTGTAATACATCCACGACAGCCCGTTGGCGATCGCGACTGAGGGAGACCCAAGTACGGATTTTGTTGCGTAATGTCACCAAACCCGCTAGACGCGTCGTCAAATTACGATAGGCACGCTCTGGCCCTACCCCCAGATAGCGCTGTCGCAAAATTCGGTAGCGATAATCCATCGCTTGCATCGCAATTGCCAACTGGTTTGGCATCAGAGTGTCAAATCGCGCCAAGTTATCTCCAAGTAACCAACGTACAATACTGTCGCGGGTGGCTGGGCATTGGTCTGGGCAGTCAATTGCTAGGCGCGAACGCCATTCTTGCTCCAGTTTGTCCGCCAACTCGGTCATGAGATTGCGCTCCTCAAACCCCTGCTTTAAAGTTTGCATGACAACCCTCTCTTCCTGAACTGACTCTGTTTGGTAGCGCTTGTACTCAATTGGAACATATCTACCTTTAGATAGAAGTGATCGCACTCTCTAACCTTCGGTATGATAGTCACTCTTGCACTTTGACGGAGAGCATTGGTTTTGTGAGATCCCGATCTTCTCTCTAAGTGATTTAGATCACAAGCCGCCTTCGAGAATTGCTCACTCCTAGTTAAGTGTTACGCTTTGTGAACTAAGGAGAGCCTTCTATATAGCTCTCATTCACACCGATGAAAATTATGCAACCTGAGAAAATTGAGCGGTATGTACAGCGCTTACTTATTATTAAAAGGAGGAGCAACAGCTAATTCTTAACCAAGTGGATAACGCGATGCCCTGTTTGACTGCTCGAACCGTCTGGCTTGGTATAACCACAAATAAACGCAAATTTTGGGTTTCTCCACAAGCTTGCTAGCTTAACAGCCCTATTTTAAAGAATTATGCGCTCAGGGTGTTGCTCATGGCTACTTGCCCTAGGCACAATGTGAACAGACTCAATATACTCTACTACCAATCGTCGATACCGAAAACATCTCGTTCTGGCTGAACCCAATGACATCTTTCGGGACGTCAGTGCTACCGTCACCAGAACAGTACGGAGTTAGAAAGTGTCCTTGTGCTGAGTGGGAAGCATTCAGTCTTGGCTATACCGCGCTAAGCTCCACTAGGCTAACAACTGACATACATAACTTTGAAGGTCAAGGCTATGAACTATGCACAGAAAAGAAGAATAAGTTGTGTAGAAAGCTTTACTTTACTTCCTGCTTTGTTGTGAGCTTTTAGATGGTGAGTATCTTAACTAGATTATCTAAATATCTTACTAGAGAGGGATGTAATTTAGCTGTTCAAGTTCTGATACTTAGTTGTTAAGTAGGTAGGTTGAAATCAACTTAGCGTTAGGAATAGGCGCAAGTGAGGAGTTAGTAACAGCTTCAATGGCAGTAGTAATTAGTTTTTTTATATCTACCTACTTTTTTGTCGTGTTTTTAGCCTTATCCATTAACAGGAGTCTCAAATGAGCATTGAAGATCGGGCAGAAGCAGTCGCTAAGAACATTGAGGGCAAAATCCAAGAAGCCGCCAGTGAAATCACTGGCGACCCGAAGGATAAAGTAGAAGGTCAAGCCAAGCAAGACGAAGCTGCGGCTATCCATGCTAAAGAAGATATCAGAGATAAGGCAAAGGAAATAATTGACAACGCTTAGGCTTAAAGAGGAAGGAGGGATTAAAGGTCAAGAATTAGAGAAGAACTAACTAACGTTCATCCCTTCTTTCCCCCCACTTTCCTCAAGTGTCACTTTCGAAAAGTATTAACCACTCAAGCCAGTAACCAACTTATCTGTTAGATTTCATAACTACCCAAGGGTTAGTAGTAAGGTTTATATTCTACTTTCTAACCAAT
>DATNPI010000271.1:0-40234 GCA_036703325.1 Coleofasciculaceae cyanobacterium | reverse complement strand
AATGTGTCGGGTTCTATGTGCTTTGCCAGTAATGCAGAGTATAGATCTCTTTGCATCTGTACTCCGCAAACGCAATTATGGACTCTTTGTTTCAAAGTTTTCTTTTTAACCCGACCACACTGGCATGTCTGCGACAGCTTTTCCCTTGCCTAAGGTGTTTTTGGGCTTGATAAATGGCTTGCCTTCGCAGACAAGCTGGGCATAGAACCTGTTACGCCCCTGAATTTTCCGCCTAACCAGCCGAACGTATTTTACTTTTGAGTTGAGTCCATGCAGGATAACTGGGTCATTCCTGGCAATCAAGGCAGCGAGACGCAAGCCACTCCACTCAACAGCCTCTCCCTTCCACTTAATACCAGATTTATTGGACTTACCTTCCACAGAGTCCATCTGGTTTTTGCCCTTGAATCGGACTTTCTTGGCTTTACCAAATAAGACTTTCTCTACAGCTTTGTAGGCACGACTAGCTAATTTTTGGGCTGTATTGGAGTCGATGTGGTCGCCAATCCAAGACTGCCGGATATGAGTGCTGTAGGAGTGGAGAGCGTATTCAGAGAAATCGTACTGTTCTCTGGCTCGTTTAAACAGAACTTGGCGTTCTGGATTGCTAGCCTTTAAAGAACGCGCTTTTGCGAAATCCTTGGATTGTCGAATTAATCTCACTCGACGCAAGGCTTCCCTTAGGCAAGAATTGTACATCTGCCGTGCCACTTCAAGCCTAGACAGCAAAATACCCTCATCCGCTTGCGCTACCTTCAGTGGTAGCTCACAAACGAATGAGGGTGTAGAAGACTTTTTGGGCACGACGAATCATGTTTTTAGACTTTTCGTTAGTCTATTATGTATTCACACTATACTAGACGCCGAATGAATTCGCCCTGTCGCTTTCATCCCCCGGATGAATCACGGGGGATGAAAGCTTCCTACTGGCAGATGGTGAAATCGGATGATCTTAAAGAACAGGAGACTATCTCTGATCTATAGGCTGAAATCCGTGAAAATGAGACCAATGGCAAACTCTAGCCTTTTTAAACGAAAAGCCTTTTGTCTAACATTATTACTCTGGCTATGTGTCCTTACTCCACAGGCTCTAGCAGGGCGTTATGTACTCAATCAAACTCCCTCAACTATCCAGCCTTACTTCGGTCAACCGGTTAATGAGGTTATAAACTATTCCACTAAAGACTTGCAGCGAATATTTCCTGATTTTCCCAAACAGGGTACATTTAAGATCGTTTTTGCTAACAATAAAGCTCAACGAATAGAACTTGACACCACTCAGGTAGATGGTCAGGGAAGATTTTCCTACGACCACGCCAAATTCTTTGAATACATCTTTGGCTATAAGCCTCCCATCAATAAGGTGATAGGAGAAAGTGGTGGGGAAGGTTTTAAGGCATATGAAATCTGTTTAGGAGATGGGGTAGCCACATCTTACGCAATCGCTCCAGGTGGTCTTTTTATCACGTTGTACTACAAGACGGCTTGCGAACCACCTTATAAGTAGGATTCTGCTGTAGAAGACTCGTACAATTAATTTCAAGTATTTCTTTAATTCAGGAGAGCAGCGATGCCAGCCGCAGTTGGAACGATTGAAACAGTAGGTTTTCCTGCTGTGCTAGCAGCAGCAGACGCTATGGTCAAAGCTGGCGCAGTCACGCTTGTTTATTATGGTCTCGCAGAAAGGGGTAACTTTATAGTCGCTGTCCGGGGAAAGATCTCTGAGGTAAACGTTGCTGTTGCCGCAGGGATTGAAGCCGCAGAGAAAGTCTACGGGGGTGAAGTCGTTTCGCACTACATCATCCCCAATCCGAGTGAAAATGTTGTAGACGTGATGCCCATCGAATATACAGCGAAAGTCGAACAGTTCAGACTCTTCTAAGCCACCCAACCTCGTTTAATTGCTGCATATCAAAATACGTCAACTGTCCAGCTGAGAGTGGGAAACATAAAGATAATGGACATTGCCCTCAAAAGGTAGGGCGAAGATTCGTACAATTAATTCTTGGCTTCACATATTTCAACAACAAATTCAGGAGATTAGCCATGGCACTACAGGCGGTAGGATCGATTGAAACTAAGGGTTTTCCTGGTGTGCTAGCAGCAGCAGACGCCATGGTCAAAGCTGGCAGAGTCACCCTAGTCGGCTATCTCAGGGCCGGTAGCGCTCGCTTTACAGTGAATATTCGAGGTGATGTGTCCGAGGTGAAAGCGGCTATGGAGGCTGGGATTGCGGCAGTAGAAAAGACTTATGGTGCTACCTTGGAAACTTGGGTAATCATTGCTCGTCCCCATGAAAACGTCGAGTGCGTTCTGCCAATTGGCTATACTGACGATGTCCAACAGTACCGAGACGCCGTGGAAAACCCCGTTATAGGGCCACAGAACGGTCGATAGAGGTAGTCAAAAAAAGGTTGAAGTATGAAGGCTCAAAGATGAAAATAAATAGTCGCTTTACATAGCGACACATAGACCTCCCCTGGAAAAATTTTTTGCCCACTCTTGGGTAAGGCACACACCAAGGTTTCATACTTCATACTTCATACTTGATACTTTAAGTAATGTCCCGCGTCTCCATTGTCATCCCTACTCTGAATGAGGCAGGGAACTTAGTACGTACCTTGCGGCAATTGAGTCTCCTCGATCCTCCTGCTTGGGAAGTACTGGTGGTGGATGGTGGCAGTGAAGACGAGACAGTCGCACTAGCGGAGTGCGTCTGTCAGACATTCGCCAAAACCACTGAGGCGCGAGTTATCACCTCTGTTAGACGTGGGCGTTCCGTGCAAATGAATCAAGGCGCAGAAGCAGCGACAGGAGACATCCTTTGCTTCCTGCATGCCGATACGTCTGTACCAGACGACCTTGTGGCAGTAATCGATCGCACCCTGGAAGACAAGACAGTTGCTTGTGGTGGGTTTATTTCCCTGATGGCAGGTTCTGCAACGACACGTTGGGGAGTGTCGCTACACAACTACCTCAAAACCTACTATGCTCCTCTGATTTTCCGTCCCCACTTGTTTTTTAAGGGACTGCGCTTACTGTTTGGCGACCAAGTAATCTTCTGTCGCCGCGCTGATTTCTGGAAGGTTGACGGTTTTGACAGTGCCATCCCGATTCTGGAGGAAGCTGATTTGTGCCTCAAGCTTGTGCAGTTGGGGAGAATCTGCCAGGTAAATCGTATCGTTCAAAGTAGCGATCGCCGCGTGGCACGTTGGGGTTCTCTAAAAGCGACAGCAATCTACCTCTATATCGGCTTCCTCTGGGGTTTAGGTGTTCCAGGAACGTACCTTAAGCAGTTTTACGACGATATTCGCTAAGGAATAGGTGATAGGTGATAGGTGATAGGTGATAGGTAATAGGTGATAGGTGATAGGTGATAGGTGATAGGTAATGGGTGATAGGTAATTAAGAATACATAGACTACATAGAATACTCTCCCCATTCCCCATTCCATAGTTCCCAGTCCCTATTAAGGGGAAAGCTAACAGTAAACGTAGTTCCTACACCTACTTGACTCTCAACAGCAATCTGACCATCGTGTAAGTCTACACACTTTTTGACAATTGATAACCCAAGTCCAGTCCCTGCAATTGTGCCGACATTTCTGGCTCTAGTAAAGGACTCAAACAAATTCTCTTGGTCTTCAGGCGGAATGCCAATTCCCTCATCGGAGACTTGGAATATTACTTGGTTATCTTGACAAGTGAGGCGGATGGAGACTGGGCCTCCGTTAGGAGAATACTTGATAGCGTTAGAGATCAGATTGGTGAGAATTTGCCGTAGCAGTTTGGCATCTCCGTCAAAGTATGTACACTCACCGACGCTTGTAAAAGTCAAGTGATGAGCGTTGCCTATTCCTACTTGCAACTCCTCCACGACTTCATTAAAAAAGCTTACCAAGTCTATAGACTCTGGCTGAAACTCCAGCTTTTCAAAGTCAGCGCGGGATAGGAACAGGACATCACTGACTAAATCAGTCATGTGTTTGATCGAAGCTTGGATACGGTCAAAATGTTTGAGTTGTTTGGCTTCATCCAGCTTATGACGGTACATTTGCAGAATTTCTGCTGATGAGGCGATCGTTGTTAAGGGTGTGCGGTACTCATGGGAGATTGTTGAGATAATTCGGGATTTGAGTTCTCCAAGTTCTTTTTCTTGAGCGAGTGCCTCCCGTAACTCGACTTCTAATATTCGCAACAACTCCTCCGTCTGCTTGCGATCGCGAATTTCCTGTTGCAGGCGACTATTTTGCTCTTGCAGTCTCTTCGTCAAGTTCCTTATAGTTAAGTGTGTATTAACCCGTGCTAAAACTTCTTCGTGCTGAACCGGCTTAGTGATGTAATCTACCGCACCGAGTTGAAAACCTCTGACCTTATCCACTGTCTCCGCAAGCGCACTCATAAAAATCACAGGAATGTCTTGCGTTGACGTCTTAGCTTTCAACCGACGGCAAGTTTCAAAACCGTCAATTCCCGGCATCAAGATATCCAAAAGGATGATATCTGGATGAGCATACTCAGCCTTCTCAAGAGCACTTTCGCCATCTTCAGCCACCAGAATTTCAAAGCCACAATCATTGAAGCAATCCGACAATACCCCTAAATTCGTGGGATTATCATCGACAATTAAAATACTCTCTTGTTCCGAAGTTTCCATGCTCATTCACACTCCATATACTTTCGGATGAACTCGCGGATTCTTCTTTCCTGAAAGCCTTTTGCTAGCTGACGCAGTTCTGCGGCAAAGGGCAGGAATTGAGCATCTAACTGTTCAAGTCTCGCTGTTTGCTGCAGAATCCCTCTAATGTGACCTCTCATCGCCAAATCGAACAAAACCGCAAGTTCTTCCGGAGGCGGAGCAATCAATTGGGTATTTGTCAATTGTTCGTTGTCAGTTCTGCGTTGGTCTTTACCACTGGCTCCTGAACCCTGACTATTGACTACAGCCTCTTCATAAACCCATTCCAGCCCCAAATGAAATTGTAACCGTTCTAAAACCTCATTTACCCGCATCGGCTTAGGGAGAAAATCATTGCAACCTGCCTCACGACTTGACTGCTGGTTATAATCGAAAACGCTGGCAGAGGTAGCGATTACTACAATATCCTTCAGATTCGTCTCTTGTCGAAGCCGTCTGGTAGTCTCAAAGCCGTCCATTATCGGCATCACAAAGTCCATAAAAATGACATCCGGCTCGAATTCGCTAGCTTTGTTCAAAGCATCCTGCCCATCAATCGCCTCAAGAATTTCAAACCCTAAAGGCTTAAGCAAATTGACCAGAACCGAGCGATTTTCCCACTTGTCATCTACAACCAAAACTTTACGCTTAGTGCCTTTGAAACCCACAATGTTGCGTAAGTTAGTCTTATCTACCTCAGTCCATTCTAAAACTTCCGGCAAATTTAAATCCAGCCAGAAAATACTTCCTTTACCCGAAGTACTTTTTACCTTGAGTTCCCCGCCCATCATTCGGACTAAATTCTCGCTGATAGCTAGTCCTAATCCTGTTCCTTCCACCATACGACGACCGTCACCCACTTGATGAAACGGCAAAAAGATTTCTCCTAGTTTACTCGGCTCTATACCGATGCCAGTGTCTTCAACCTGAAACCGCAGTTTGCCTTCATGATAGCCAACTTTAAAAACCACCCCGCCGATTTCGGTAAACTTGACCGCATTACCCAGTAAGTTGAGCAAAATTTGTCGTAACCTTTTTTCATCACCTCGGACGCCTTTAGGTAGGGGAGAGAGGGTTTCGTAAATAAAGGAAATGCCCTTTTGTTCAGCACGGATAACGATTATTTCGGTAATACCCTTGAGAAATTCAGGAAAATGAAAATCGTTCAGCTGAAGTTCCATTTTTCTGGCTTCAATTTTAGAGAGGTCTAAAATGTCATTGATCAGGTTGAGCAGGTGTTCGCCACAGCGGTGAATGACACCCAGACCCTCATATTGCTTGGAAGTCAGACTTTTCTCTCGTTTCAGAATTTGGGCATAACCCAAAATACCGTTTAATGGGGTTCTAAGTTCATGGCTCATGTTAGCCAGAAATTCGCTCTTGGCGTGATTAGCTACCTCCGCTAATTCTTTTGCCTCTTTTAATTCCAGTGTTCGCTCTTCTACTTTCACCTCCAGTGTCCGCGAATAGTCCTCTAACTTCTGGTTTGCCGCTTCTAAATTAGTATAGAGTCGGGCATTTTCTAATGAAATAGCTGCCTGAGATGATAAAATTTTTAAAACTTCCAATCGGTCTGGGGTAAAAGCCCCCGTAGTCAAATTATTTTCTAAGTAAAGAAGACCAGTAAGTTTACCTTGATGGATAATGGGCGTACATAAGATGGACTTCGGTTGATTCTTCGTAATATAGGGGTCAGCTGTAAATATTCCCTCACTCGTAGCATCACTTAAAACCACATCTGCTTGAGTTCTAGCTACATAGTTGATTACCGACAGTGGCAGTTGTTGATTGGTTTCGATTGGTGTGGATTGCAGGACTAGCACAGTCCTATCCACTGCTCCTACTGCTTCAATCTGCAAAGCGCCTGACTTTTCCAAGATGAGAAAACCTGTGCTGGCTCCGGCATTTTCCATCACAATTTTCATCAACTTATCCAGCAACTTATCCAAAACAATTTCACCCGCTAGCGCCTGCGAAGCTTTCAGGATCGTCGTCAAATCTAAAGTATTCTTATGAGTGCTAGAAGTCTGAATTCTTGTTGGATTTGTTGCAGATGTTCTGTAAAGTAACTTTGGATACATCATCTCCAAACTTTTGACCTTTACTACAGCCCCCCACTGAACATAGCCATGATAAGCATCTGTTAGATACATCTGAGCAACCTTCTGTCTACCTAAAGCCAGATAAAACTCAGCTGCCAGTTCATTAGCTAATGCTTCTTCCTGGATGTATTCAGAATTTCTGGCTCCTTGAATGGCTTGGTCATAATATTCCATCGCTTCTATAACTCGCCCCAAAAATCGCGCTTTTTCAGCTTCTACCAAATCGTATTTATGCTGATAATTTAATGGGGCATGAAACGCCCAGTTTTGCATAATTGATTGATTTGATGCAACTTTTAATAGCGCTTGTTCTTGCTCACTTTCTGAGAGGCTGTGAGCCTGAGCCAGGAGGGCAAGAGAATAGTAAAAGTTGTGTTGAGCATTAATCATCATCCCGGTAACTCCGCCTGCATGGTCTGCCGCTGAAGAGGCGTTAACCAGGGATTGAGTGTAATCTTTTAATAAATAAAACAAAATTGCATTGGCGAGATAGGAGGTAAATGTAAACATATGATTTTTCGCCGCAATTAAACCTTGCAGGATTTCTTCATCTGTCACTATTTTGCCATGAAAACTATATCTCTCCTCTGCCCTATCAAGGAGTTTCAAAACCAGTCGCCGCCAGATATTGAGGTAATAACTTTGCAGAGTTTGTTTTAACTTCAGCATGGAATCAAAATGTTCTGCCTGTTTTTCTGCTACCAATTCCAGCGGTTCCCCTATAAACAATAAGTGGTCACAATAGTAGAACGAGTTATAGCCAGCCCACTCCAGATCTCCGGTTTCTAGCCCAGTGTGAATTCCCTCTAACAAAGGAGCTAAGGTTACCTTTAGATGCTCTTTCCAAACACTCGCATGAGCATAAAATAACCCATATACTTTCGCTGTCAGTTCTTTAGCGTTGAATTGAGATAACAGCTTTAAAGCCAGTTTGCCGGCTCGATATCCAGCATCAATGTCTCGCCATCCACCACAGAGAATCAAGTCATAAAGACCATATCCAAAAGCCGCCAAAGGAGAATTACCATAGTAACTTGATAGGTTGACCATAGTAAATGCAACTCGCTGATTCAATACAGGGTCTAGAACATAAGTGGGAGCACAGAGATTCATTAAGATCTGCATTCCCGCCAACTGATGGGAATCCGTCATTTCCGGGAGACTGGCTAACTCCTGATCATTCAGTTCTCCTGGTCGTTCCTCAGCCAGGGAGATACCCAACATATCTAGAGCTTGTAGCCCAATTTCTAACGCGGCTTGCATTTGGTGTTGTTGGATATGAAATTGCATTTGTATTTCATATACTTTGACTTTATCGAGGAGAGTAGTCGCGTATTTCAGGACAACCTCTGATAGCGTTTTCGCTTCCTCAAAGTTGGTGTTTAGGTATTCTGCCGCTGTTGCTTCTACATATAAATCCAGCGTCAAGTCATACTGTTTTTTCCAGCTCGATTCTCTAAGCAACTCTCTGCCCATCGCTAAATACCTAACGGCAGTTTCATAAGCTGTTGCCGCCTTAGCTTTCTTACCCGCTGTCAAATTAAGTTTTGCCAGTTTATCTTTTTGAGGCTGTAGAGTAATTAATTCAGCACCGATATTAAGGTGGTTGACAATCTCAAATATGCTTTCTTCAATCTCTGTTTCAGGAGTATATTTTAGCAGCAGTTCGCCAATTTTTAAGTGAGTTTGTTTTTTCTGGGAATCTGGGATAAGTA
Organism: Coleofasciculaceae cyanobacterium; assembly: GCA_036703325.1. GTDB lineage: Bacteria > Cyanobacteriota > Cyanobacteriia > Cyanobacteriales > Coleofasciculaceae > DATNPI01. Next base: position 31,740 of record DATNPI010000271.1, on the reverse strand, counting down.
AATAGGCTGCTTGTTGTACTCGGTCATGCAAAAACTTATAGGGGATAGACGATAGGTTTAATTCTTCCTCGTTACCTATTTCTTCAGAATTAAACACCAGTGGGATTTTGTATGAATTGTTCATAGGCAAAACTAGACCTACTTGAAGAGCTTCCCACAAATCTGCTGCCGTTTCTGAGAAAGATTTTTCATTAACAATGGCAAGAACGTCTAAAGTAAATTTGTCCCCAATACAAGCGGCTAACTTTAAAAGGTTCTGTGTCTTTGTAGCAAGCTTTTGAATCTGATTGACCATCAACTCTACGACGTTGTCGGTTATATCAATGTCCTGGATTTGCTTAATATCCCATCGCCACCCCCCTTTACTTTCCCTGGGGAGAGTGAAATCAAAGGACAACAGTTTTTCTTGATAGAGAGATTTTAGGAGTTGAGTTAAAAAGAAGGGATTGCCTTGAGTTTTCTTAAAAACTAACTCAGCTAGGGGTTGTACTTTTGAAGTTTCACTCTTGAGAGTATCAGCCACTAATTGACTGACGTTGCCAATATCCAACGGTCGAAGGATGATAGTAGTTAGCTTGGCACCAGTCTCGTGAATTGTATTCAAAGCTAACATTAATGGATGAGTGGCACTAACTTCGTTATCTCGGTATGCTCCAATCAGTAACAGATATTGGCTATCTGGTTCGGTCATGAGCAGCTGAATCAACTTTAGTGATGCTGAATCAGCCCACTGTAAATCATCCAGAAAGAGAACTAGGGGATGTTCTTTTTTGGTGAAAACCTGAATAAATTGTTTAAATACTCGATTAAATCGATTTTGGGATTCAGCTTGTCCCAACTGAGGGACAGGAGGCTGCTGACCAACAATCAGTTCTACTTCGGGAATAACTTCGGTGATGACTAAACCATTGGAACCGAAAGCATCTAACAATTTTCTTTTCCAATCTGCTATTTTTTCAGCATTTTCAGTTAACAGCTGACGCATCAATTCTTGGAAAGATTGAATTATGGAACTATAAGGAATATCTCGCTTAAACTGATCGAACTTGCCGCTAATAAAATAACCTCGCTGCCGCACAATCGGTTTATGGATTTCCTGAACTAATGCCGACTTGCCGATGCCTGAATAGCCCGCTACGAGAACCATCTCGACGTTTCCCTCACTCACTTGGTCAAAGGTATCTAGGAGGGTGGTTACTTCTGCTTCCCGACCATAGAGTTTTTGAGGGATAAGTAATTGACCTGATAAATCACGTTGACCCGGAATAAAGTTTGAAATCTGACTAGAAGTTTCCAGCTGAGTTAGACAGATTACCAGGTCAGCCTTTAGTCCCAAAGCACTTTGGTATCTTTCTTCAGCCGTCTTGGCTAATAATTTCATTACTATCTCAGACACTGCTGCTGGAACTTCTGGATTTATCTGTTGAGGTGGTACTGGTGTTTTAGCGATATGACAGTGAACCAATTCCATTGGTTCTGTGGCGCTGAAAGGCAGATTTCCAGTTAGAAGTTCATAGAAGGTAACGCCCAAAGAGTAGAAATCGGTGCGGTAGTCAATCGACCGATTCATTCTCCCAGTTTGCTCCGGTGACATATACGCAAGAGTCCCTTCGAGCAAATCGGCAGTGCTGATTTTATGGTTTTCTTTCGATAGGCGCGAGGCAATGGCAAAGTCGGTAATTTTTACTATTTCTGTTTCAGGATTGATTATGATATTCGATGGTTTAATATCTTTATGAATTATATTATTTTGATGAACATATGCTAAGGTATTTGCAAGTATAGTAGCGATTTTTAGAAATTCTAGTATTTTTAACTTCCTACAAGAGATGTAGTTTTTAAGGGATTCACCTCCGAAATCTTCAAATATAATAGCGAGATGATTTTGATGATTTTCTAAACTATAAGCTTGCACGACTCCTGCTGAATCTAAAAAATTGTTAATTTCATATTCATGTTTCAATCGAGCGCACTCGCTTAAGGTGGGATATTCACTTTTAAGGAATTTAATAATAACTTGTTGATTATCTAGTTCTCGCTGACCGCGATAAATAACTGTATTGATACCTGAATGAATTTCTTGTATGAGCTTGTAGCCGGGGAGGGTAAGCATAATTTTTGTCTGAATTATTTGTTGAGTGAACCGCTGATTTACTGATAAATATTAGGAAGTTCAATTAGAAGATTTTCCAGTGCATCCGAGTCAAAACAAATGACTAGTTAAAAACAGTGTCTCGATCGCATTCGTTTTAACTGACATCTTGCACCATTTTCAAGAACCATAGGGTGGGCACTGCTTACTAACACTCTTCATCAGGTTTTCAAGTTCTGGTAAGCAGTGCCCACCCTACATCCTAAGTAGCTTTCAGAGGTAAGCTAACGCGTATTTAACTGCAAATTCTCTCTCACAGGATAAAAGCGAACAATCTCCCTCCCCTGCTCCAAGAGCGACTTCAACAGGCTTTCTTAGATGCGTAACAGCTTAACATCTTGGGCAAAGAAGCTCATAGTTCATGGCTTGTGGTTCATTAGTCACCTCACCAATCATGAACTATGAACCATTTTATCTTGGATGATTTGTCTGGGCGATCGCTTCACTAATCTCTATCTAATGGCAAACTGACGCTGAAGGTAGTTCCTACACCAACTTCACTCTTGACAGCAATCTGACCGCCGTGCAAGTCAACACACTTCTTAATAATTGATAAACCGAGTCCAGTTCCCGCGATCGTGCCGACATTACTGGCTCGACTAAAAGATTTAAATAAATTAAGTTGGTCTTCTTTGGGAATGCCAATCCCTTCGTCCTGCACCTGAAAAATTAGTTTGCGCTCTTCACAGGTGAGCCTAATCTGAACTACACCCCCATCCGGAGAATACTTGATGGCGTTGGAGAGGAGATTGGTAAAGATTTCCCGTAGCAGCTTGGCATCAAGATAAGCTTGAATACAGCATTTAACTTGATGGGTAAAACTTAGGTTATATTTATGACCTACTGTTGTTTGCAGTTCATCTATTAATTCAACAAAAAAGTCTGCCACGTTCAGAGGCACTGGATTGAACTCTAACTTTCCAAATTCAGCTTGGTTAAGGAACAACACATCATTAACTAAAGCTGTCATGTGCTTGATGCTCGATTGGATACGCCCAAAATGTTTGAGTTGCTTATCGTCATCCCATTTATGACGGTAATGTTCAAGCAGTTCCGCACTGGAGGAAATCGTAGTCAAAGGTGTGCGGTACTCATGGGAGATTGTCGTGATAATACGGGATTTTAGTTCGCTCAGTTCTTTTTCTTGAGCCAGTGCGAGGCGCAGTTGGGCTTCCATGCCTTGTAGCTGCTGGTTTGCTTGTTTTAGCTCGGCTGTGCGTTCCTCAACCCGACGTTCTAGTTCTTCATTGGCTTTTTGCAACTGTTCCTCTCTCTGATTGAGAAGTTGCCGGATTTTGCTCCGCTCAATGGCGTAGCGAATAGCACGAACTAATAAATCACTATCAACTTCCCCTTTAACTAGATAATCTTGAGCGCCTTCCTGGACAGCTTCAATTGCTAGCGATTCGTCTTCAAGACCACTGAGAATAACAATCGGTACTGTCGGTTGTTGAGTGCAAAGTTGGGAAACAGTGGCTAACCCGTGACTATCTGGAAGAGATAGATCCAGCAGCACCACATCAAATGGCTTTTGACATATAGATGCATTGCCTACTTTTTTGGAGAACGCTTCGCAAACTGCAAGCTTCGCTAACGCATCTTTCAATCGTCTACTCTGGGACACCTGGAAATCAGTAGAGTGCGCTAGTTCCAATAACTCACAGATTAAGTCGGCATCTCCCAGATCATCTTCAACTAGTAAAACTCTAATTGGAGTGCTGCTCATGGGAATTTTTTAGGAGGTAGTTTGACAATAGTGAACCAGAAGTCTTCAATTGCCCGAACAATCTGGACAAATTCGTCCATGCCCAAGGGTTTATTGACATAGCAGTTAGCACCTAATCCATAAGATCCTAAGATATCTTCATCAGTATCTGAGGTAGTTAAGACGACAACGGGGATATGCTTGATTTGATTATCGTTTTTGATGTTTTGTAGCACCTCTCGACCATCCTTGCGTGGCAGGTTAAGGTCGAGCAAAATTAAATCAGGTTGAGTCGCAGTAGAATATTTATCTTCTCGGCGGAGGTAGGCGATCGCCTCAACACCATCTCTAACAACATTAAGGTTGAGCTGCAATTTAGAATCTTCTAATGCTTCCCTGGTCAGATCAATATCCCCAGCATCATCTTCAACTAACAAAATCTCAATCAATTTACTGCTCATGGTTATTGGTTGATGGGTGAGAGGGGAAGGGTAAAGTAGAAAGTGGTTCCTTGTCCTGGCTCAGACTCGACCCAAATCTTTCCGCCGTGGCGTTCTACAATCTTTTTACAAATAGATAGTCCAATTCCTGTCCCTGGGTACTCCTCTTTCGTGTGCAGGCGCTGAAAGATCACAAAAATGCGATCGCTATATTGGGGTTCGATGCCAATACCGTTGTCTTGAACACAAATCGTCCAACACTTATCATGCAGTGCTGCTTTGATGTGAATTTGAGGTGGTTGTGACGTGCGAAATTTAATCGCATTGGCAATCAAGTTTTGTAATACTTGTCCCATTTGGGTGGAGTTGGCTCGAACGGTTGGCAGGGAGTCTGCCTGAATAATGGCGTTGTTCTCCCGAATTGCCGTACTTAAATCACTGAGGGTTCGATTCAGTACCGCTCCCAAATCGGTTGGTTTCAAGGAAAGTTCCTCTGTTCCCACCCGTGAGTAGGTTAATAGATCTGTAATTAGGGTCTGCATCCTAACTGCACCGTCTGTGATGTAGGCAATATATTTGTCGGCTTTTTCATCAAGTTGTCCCTGGTAACGCTTGACTAGCAAGTCGCTGTAACTCTTGATTTTCCGCAGTGGTTCTCGCAAGTCGTGGGAGGCAACATAGGCAAATTGTTCTAGTTCCTGATTAGAACGAGCAAGTTCAGCGATCGCTTTCTTCAGTTTTTGCTCTGCCTGCTTGCGCTGGGTGATAGTTTCAGTGAACATGATCAGACCACCCACCTCTCCACGATCGCGCCAGGGATGAACCTCCCACCTCAACCAGTCCATCGTTCCGTCAGCGTATAGGAGGCAATCATCTTCATTCTTCTCCACTGCGCCAGCCAGACAGCGCTGGTAGATGGATTCCCAACGTTCAGGGAGACCTGGAAAGACTTCGTAGTGGGAGCGACCGATAATGTTTTCATCTAGGTCGTAATCTGTTAGCCAGCGTTGACTGGTTACCAAGTAGCGCATCTCGCGGTCAAACATGGCGATCGCACTCGGGGCATGTTCGATGAACAGACGCAAGCGTTCTTCACTCTCAGCGAGTGCAGCATTGGCTTGTACCAGTTCTGCTGTCCGTGTCTGCACCCTCTGTTCCAAGTCTTCATTGGCTTGACGCAGTGCCTCCTGAACTTGCTTGAGATTGGTAATATCTCTAGAAAAGCCCACTAGACCCAGAATGTTACCTTGGGAGTCGCGGTAGACATTCTTGGTGGAGAGATACGTCCGCCATTCACCTTGGATCTCGATGGTTTCCTCAAATGTTTCACATTTGCCGGCGGTGATGATCTTACGGTCATCCGCTTGAATTTTAGCGGCTAGCTCCGGCGAAAATAGGGCGGTGTCGTCCTGCCCAAGGATTTCCTCTACGGATTTATTGAATAAACTTGCTCCAGGCAAATTCATCAATTGATAGCGACCTTGTAAGTCTTTAACGAAGATGGGGCTAGAGTTGGAATCGATGACGGTTTGCAGAAGGTTGTAACTTTCCTGCAATGCTGATTGTGCCCGTTTGCGATTGCTAAGGTCGTGCATAAGCGTGGAAAAATACTCCACACTGCCATCGCCTGACTTGTGGGCAATAATCATGTGGGCAACCGGAATTTCCAACCCATCGTTGCCACGCAAGGCCGTTTCTCCTACCCAAATCCCATCCTGAATCGCCGTTGGAAGCCCCTGATTCTGAACTACCTCTACAGCCCACTGGGGGTGATTGTTGGTAACGGGTCGCTTTGCAACCTCTGCATCTGAGTTAAGTCCTAAGACTTGCTTGAGCTGGGCATTGTACCAGAGGGAATTGCCTTGGGGGTCAGTTGTACCGATATAGTCGGGAGAGGCTTCCAAAATGGCGACAAGACGCGATCGCTCTTGCTCTACCTTCTTTTGCTCAATGGCAATTCCAGCAATGTGGGCGGCTGTTTCAATCAGTTGCAAGTCTTTGAGACGAGGACGACGCGGTTCGCGGTAGTAGGCGGCAAATGTGCCCAACACATTGCTCTGGTTAGACAGAATTGGCTGAGACCAACACGCACGTAGTCCGTAACTTAGGGCTAGATCGCGGAAATTCACCCAGTGTGGGTCGCTAGCAATGTCGTCAGCTATCACAGGTTCCCCTAGATAAGCTGCTGTACCGCAGGAGCCAACGCCAAAGCCGATGGTAATCTCGTCAATTGCCTGAGTGTAGCGTTCTGGAAGACTGGGCGATGCTCCACGCCTCAGTTTTTGTCCATCGGTGTCACATACCAGGATTGTGCAAAGCATTTCTGGCGATTGTGCCTCAAGGGTTCGGGTTAAAACATCTAGGATGTCGGGGAGTGATGCGCCCGTCGCGAGCATTTCCAGGACTTGTTTTTGCCCTAACAGCAGTTGATTGGTCTCTTCAAGTTGAGCAGTGCGTTCCTTGACTCGTTCTTCCAGTTGGGCATTCAGTTGACAGACGGTTGCTTCGGCTTGCTTGCGTAGTGTGATATCACGACCTTCGGTAATTAGCAGCACCACGCGACCAGTCTCGTCTTTTATTGGCTTGAGAGAGAAGTCAATAGATGCTACCGTTTCGTCTGCACCCAGATGCTCAACCTCGTAACGCACAAAATCACCAGCAGCAGCTTGAGCGATCGCGGCTTGCAATTGCTCCTGAACTTCTAAAGTGGGCCACCACGATCCTTCCCAAAACGGACGCCCTATAACATCATCTGCTTGAATTCCAGCGAAATCGAGCGATGTTTGGTTAGCTTCCAGTAGAGTTCCTTCTGGGTTCAGCAGTGCCATAAGCTGGAAGGTTTGATTAAAGATGGCGCGGAATTTGAACTCACTCTCCCGCAGCGCTTGCTCTGCCTGTTGGCGATCGCGAAGTGCGCGATCGCGTTGGTTAATTTCGTTTTGTAATTGCTCATAGGTTCGCCTGCGCCGATGATCGATCGCGCCCAGAGTACGAGCATTCCACCAAATCAAAGCCGCAAAAATGGCAATAGTCAAAATACTTAAAAGGCATATTCCCATTTGGGCCGTGTAGAGCTTAACGTTATAGCCGAGTAGGACGAGCCAGCAGAGGGCTGGTGGGAGCGCGATCGCCGCTGGCAGCAAACGTCGAGCCATTAGGCCGCCCGCATGATTGCTGATGAAAATGGACATAAATCCTTGGTCGGGACGGGCAAACAGAATACCTAGGCTGAGTAGGAGGAAGGCAACGGTAGTATGAAAAGCTACTGATGTGAAGGAGGCAACATTGTAAAAGTAGGTATTGCCATAGATGTAGCCCAACAGACCTAGGAAACCAATTAAAAAAGCAAATAAAGCCAAGAACTGGGCTGGAAGATAGTGGCGACGACCCAAACTTAACAGCAGCAAACCCAAGCCAAGTAAGAGAAAATTTAAGGCGCTAGGAACTGCCATTCGTCCAGGAGCAACCTCGCCCACCCCGATGGTACTGACCTTAAACAGAAGTTGGTCAATGCCGAAGTTTAAGTTAAAGCCATACTCAATTAGTGTAAGCAGACCAATTAGGAGGACAAGAATAGCGCACACAAGTCCTACGCGGCGCATCATTCTAGTTGCCGATTGCCGATGCCACAGCCACAGAGATACTCCCCCCAAGATGAAACAGAGCGCTGTGTTGACTTTCATCGACACCAGTCCCGGCAAAACGCTCTTGAGGAATGCAATGTCAAATATCCAACCCAGGATAACGACGCCACCAATCAGGGTTACAGCTATGCTGGCTTTCTTGGAAAAAGACTGGAGTACAATGAGCCGACTAGAAGACTGCCGAAGCCGCTGACTAGTAGGAGTGGACGAGTTCATGGTTTCCCTGAAAACTATTAGGCGATCGGTGTTAGACCGCATTCGCTCTATCACCATGTTGAGGAAACCATACCCTCCAAGTCGCTGACATCCGTAATTACAACAGTTAGGACAAGGTCTGAGTCGGGAGTTCTCAGTAATATCCGCAGAGCGCTTAAAAACTATTTGTGCAACGCAAGGAATGCACCTGGGGGAGAGTGATTTTCATCCTTGGTTTTGTTGATTTAAACCCCAGTCATAGTTCAGATAGGCAATAGGCGTATTTGAACCGATTGCAGCATCGGTTTTCAGATAAGAGCGAATATAGTCGGGAATAGAGGGAGCGATTTTTAGAAAATCGCTGCGATACCACTTGAAGATTTTGCTACAGTAAAGCGTTTGGGTTTGCGAGTCGTAGCGGACTTTGTCGGGATTGTTGATGAAGCGTACTGCATCTTCCTCTAGCTGGTCACGTACTGATTCAGGCCAGTAAGCACCATTGCGTAGCAAGGGACAGCCAAGGGAAGCACAGACAAGGGCAAAATGGATACGGGGTTCGTCGAACTCGCGCCGAAGGATTCTGTTCTCGATTTGGTTGAGGGCGTAGCGGTAACCAGCAACATTGTGAGTAGGACGGTAGAAAAACCATAAGAAGGCGAGCCAGTTTGGTATCCCGAAAATTTTAGGTTGAATTGAGGAGATGGGATAGCTTTCCAGAACCGAAGCAATGGTGAAGGCATTGTAGAGGTTGATCCATAGCGCCAACTGCTCATTGGAGGGAGACACGGAGCCAATGTCCAGTGGCTCAATATCGGCAAGCCACTGCTTAAGAGCTTGAGGTGACTCAGCTTTCCAGGCACTATAATTTACTCCGCCCTGGGCATTAACGTATCTGCGTAAAAGCTCATCCCAGCCAGCAAAGTTAATCATGGTGAAAGTTACATCCAACAGGGTTCGCCGCTCTAATTTTATGATTTTTTTAGAGTGGGTGAATCTTGAGCTAATTGCCCAAAGAAATTCACTCTTGAGGTATAGGTTTACTTTAACTGTTTAATGTATTATCCGCTCTAAACCTCAAGATGTTGACTCCTGCCTTACTGCTTCTCACTGGTTGAGTTGAAGGCTGTGACTTGCCTCCCCTCGGAAATCTTTAGGGATAGGGAATTGATCTAGTATAAGTTTGTTTTAATCAGGTAGGTGCAGTTAAATATAAAGATGATATTACTAGGGTGTATCATTTCCTTTTTACGTCTTAATTAGTGGCTTTTCTAAGTAAAGGTCAATAAGGTTATGGAAGACTGGAGATTTAACCAATGATTTATAAGGAAACCCCGCTTGGATGTTCATATCTCCAGTGCCAAGCTCCTCTGGAAAAGTCACAACTGATGAGATCTAATGTAGAACATTGTCAGTTTGAAGTGAAGCTAAGGAACTCAGAGGAACTATACCGACTCATCCTGACTAATATTTCTGATACAGTTCTCATGACGGATGATGCCGGAGTATTTACTTATATTTGTCCCAATATAGAATTAATTTTTGGCTATTCTTCCCAGGAAGTAGAAGAGTTTGGCAATATTAATAAGCTGCTGGGAAACGACATTTTTGAAGCTGAGGATTTGGAAAAATCTAGAGAAATCTGTAATATTGAACGGAAGATTACGGATAAAGCTGGTAGAAGCCACACTATACTCATCAATGTGAAGCGGGTTGAGATTCAGAGGGGAAGGATACTTTATAGTTGCCGCGATATCACCGATCACAAGATGGCAGAGGAGGCTCTGCGAAAAGCTCACGAAGAGCTAGAAAGACGAGTTGAAGAAAGAACGGCTCAACTTTCAGAATCGAATGTGCTTTTAAGACAAGAATTGATTGAGCGCAAGCGGACAGAACAAACACTGCGCGAGAGTGAAAAACGTTTTCATCTCATTGCTGATACCGCACCAGTGTTGCTTTGGATGTTGGATAAAGATGGCTCGTGTACGTTTTTTAACAAACCCTGGTTAAAGTTTACGGGAAAAACTCTGGAAGAATCAGTGGGCAATCACTGGGCAGATGGTATGCATCCCGACGACAAAAAGCGTTGTTTAGATAGCTACATATCTGCTTTTAACAACCGTAAAGGCTTCCGGATGGAATACCGCCTTAAATATGTGGATGGGACGTATCGTTGGATTTTAGATATTGGCGTTCCACGCTTTACACCGAATGGCAACTTTGTGGGTTACATTGGCTCCTGCATCGATATTAGCGATCGCAAAGCCACTGAGGAGGCGCTGCGGTCAAGTCAACATTTTAATCAACACATTGCCGATACCACTCCCAGTATTCTGTATATCTACGACGTGAGCGAACAACGCCATGCTTATGTAAATCGTTCTATTACCGAGATTCTTGGCTACTCCCCAGAACAGATCCAATATGGGGGAACAACAGTTTTTCAAACCCTTGTCTACCCTGGCGATATTGACCGAGTCAACGAACACCTCCAAAAATACCTCACCCTCAAAGATGATGACATCGTTGAGATTGAGTATCGGGTAAAAGATGCTTTTGGGGAATGGCACTGGTTATACAGCCGAGATACTGTATTCTCCAGAATGCCTGATGGGACACCTAAGCAAATTCTTGGCACAGCTACTGACATTACTTCCAGAAAGCAAGTTGAAGAGGAGTTGCAACAAGCTAATGAGGAGCTGAGTCGCTGGGTGGACGAACTGGAACAACGCAACCGGGAGATGACTTTGCTGGGCGAAATGAGTGACTTTCTGCAAGCCTGCTTGACGGTTGAAGAAGCTTATAAGGCGTTGGCGACTCTAGTAGAACCCTTATTCTCCAATTGTTCCGGAGGAGTGTTTATGGTTGAGTTCTCAAACAACTTGGTTGAGGCAGTTGCTACCTGGGGAACACCACTTTTCAGTAAAACACGCTTCACATCAGCTGAGTGTTGGGCTGTACGACGGAGTCGGTTACATTGGGTGGATCAGATACACTCCGGTTTACTATGCCAACATATCGACCGGAACTCAATCCCTGCTGAAGCGCTTTGCGTACCGATGATGTCACAGGGGAAACCATTAGGTTTGCTTTATTTGAGTTCACCAGAACCAGGGCGATTGACAGAAGCTAAACAAAAGTTGGCGGTGACGGTAGCGGAACACATTGCCTTGGCTGTAGCAAATTTAAAACTACGGGACACCCTTAAGCAAGAGAGTATTCATGATCCACTCACTAATTTATTCAATCGGCGTTATATGGAAGAATCCCTGACACGGGAGATTCACCGCGCCTTTCGCCAAAAGCAATCGCTGGGTGTAATCATGATCGACATTGACCACTTTAAGAGATTCAATGACTCATTTGGTCATGAAGCTGGGGATGCGGTTTTGAGAGAATTGGGGAGTTTCTTGCAACAAAATATTCGGAACTCAGATATTGCTTGTCGCTACGGGGGTGAGGAGTTGCTCCTGATTTTACCAGAGGCCTCGTTGGAAGATACTCGGCAACGAGCTGAACAACTTCGGGAAGGAGTTAAGTGCCTGAAGGTAGAGCATCGCCGTCAGACTCTCGATTCAATCACGATTTCTGTAGGAGTGGCTTGTTTCCCAGAACACGGTTTGACGGGTGAGGTAGTGATTCGGGCGGCTGATGCTGCTCTTTACCAAGCAAAGCGGGAGGGACGCGATCGGATAGTGAGCGCTTCAGAAAGACAAAAGTCAAAAGTTACAAGTTAACAGTAAGACTTTAGTATTGAAGTACTAAGAATCGTTCAGATGCGTTCTGGTTATGTCAATCGTGATTTTGCCGCCAAAGTCGGGGATGGGGGCGGCAAGTTTGGTTAAGCGAACCTGGACTTGCTGAACCCGATCTAATTTCAGAATGGCATCAGCGATCGCGTTTGCCAATTTCTCCACTAAGGCAAACTTCCCTGTTTTCACTAGCTGCTTTACTGTCTCAATTGCACGGCGGTAATCCAGGGTATCGGTAATATCATCACTCTGTCCTGCGGCTGCTAAATCTAGCCACATAGTCAGATCCACTTCAAACCATTGTCCAAGTACCTGCTCTTCTTGCAGGTAGCCTGTATATCCGTAGGAACGAATTCCTGTTACTTGAATGCAATCCATCGGCTATGAATCCTCCCACGCTTTAATATGTTGCTCAACAATTACGGAGAGGGCGCTGAACTAGAAACAGCGCGGGACAGAGGGTCTTGACGAGCCATTGAAGTAGCCATCAATATGATATTTTCCCGTTCGAATGCTGGGAAACTGATCGTATAAATCATGTCGTTTTGCTGCCACATGATCGTTGAGAATTGATAGGACGGATTTTGTCGCGGTCCTTCGATCAGGTATCCCTCAATGTTCGTCCCCAAGGAGATGCGATCGCCTTTCTCTTGATGCCTTCCTAAATCTCGCGTCGCACTTGCTGTCGTCTCGTTCTCTACCGAAAAGCTACCTAATAAGCAGGGATGAGAGCTGCGATCGCAAGTAAAAACACCAACAGTGAAGCGCTGCGGCGTTTCTGATGGAAAGACGCGGACAACCAATTGGCTTTCTTCGATATCCGAATGACCACCGAGCAAAATCTCAGAAGGCAAGCGCATCGCCAATCCAGACGGCAGGTTACTCTGGATCAGATCGATGTGGGGCATAAACACAGGAGCCGGACGGGCAAAGACGCCTACCGCACTGCCTAACACTGTTAAAACGACAGGCATTGCTAACCAACAACGCCGCAAAGTTGAGTAGAGCACCGAAGTTAGGAAGCCAAAAACTATTTCAAATTACTTTAACCCAAGTACTACCTTTTTTGAAGATTTTCTGCCAACTTTGGCTAAAAATAGGGACTAGGGGCTAGAGGAAAGAGATTTTTATCCTTAGTTGTGGGTAATTGTTCTAGGAGTCTTGCAAGCGAGTACCTGGCGACAAGACTCTTGCAGGAGTGCAGCATCAAACGGTTTGGTCAAGTATGCCGTTGCCCCAGCTAGGCGTGCTTGCACCTTATCAAAGATGGTATCTTTGGCTGTCAGCATCAGAATTGGTAAATCGCAAAATTGCGGCAGGCTACGTAGTGTGCGACACAGATCTAACCCATCAACTCCTGGCATACATACATCCAGCAACAAAATCGCGATCGGTTGGTGGTAAATCAGGGACAAGGCATCCAAGGCCGTATCTGCCACTAGGACGTTGTAGTCCTTCGCCAGCGTCTGTTTGATCATTTCTTGCATGACTATACTGTCATCGACGGCAAGAATCGTCGGTTGCTGGCTTTTTAGCGGCATACTTTCCTATCTTTTAAGACACTGGAACTTTCGACAGGTAAATAAAGTTAGACAGTTTAACCCTCAAAAATTCTGCTTATACTCTCTAGTAATATGTGTAGTTTTAGCTTAACCTATTTTAACTAAGTTTTACTAACTTTACTAATCAATTCCCCAAAAGTGAGAACCTTTAGTTTGTTAACCCAGATGCTTGCTACATATCTCTAAGTGGGCGTCCAAGAACAACTCCGCCATTTCGGTTACAAAGGACAACTGACAACGAACCAGATAATCCTCATTCCGAAGGAGTAATTCTTGGACGGCTCCTAAGTGATTAAACTTTGTTTCTCATACCATTACACTTTATATCGAGCAAGTATCTTGCTAGCTAACTATCTGGAAATCAGATCTAGCTCGACTATCGAATACCACATAATTTTCAATAAATTTTAAGCTTTGTTAAAGTATATATGCTTAAAAAAGCATTGAAACAAAAGTACTAACTGCTGAGTTGAAAACCATCCACGCCTTGGGACAGGACATCTATGGGTTAAACAGCGCCTTAGCGGGGCGTAGCGCAGTTGATCGAACCTTACTCAGGGGTCAGTAGTGCGTTGGGGAAGAAAAGAGAATCATTTCCAAAATTAGTTAATAATGTGAAACTTGATAGAGTAGATGATACGATTAAAGATTTTCCAGGAACTCTATATGAAAAGGTTTCAGTCAGCTAACCGGCCGCAAAGGCGATGAGAAGCTAAGTTCTGGACTTTTAGAACCAGTGGTTCGTCTCTCGAATCGTCTGGCAATCCTTGGTAATTCAAAGCAACAAAAATGCTGCTTGCAAAAAAGTAATGTCTACAATACAGACTTGTCAGCAACCCAGCTAATAACTTAAAACCATTAAAACAAGAAACAGTAGAAAACCGGGTTTCAGGGCGGGGAGGAACGCTAAACAATGAAGACGCTTTTATTTGGCAACGGAGTAGTTAGCCTTGAGGGGGTGTACCAGTATCAAAATATCGACGTTGCTCCCAAAGCGGCATTTGACGATTTGACTAACTTAGCCGCTTGCGTTTGCCAGACCCCGATCGCTCTACTGTACCTGATCAATGCCAGAGGTTGGTTGCTTAAGTCCCAAGTTGGCTTAGATTCAGACTCAACTGATTCTTATTTGGCTTTGTGCACCGAAACGGTGTCACAAGCGGAAAGCAGGGATTCCCCTGTGATGGTGGTTCCAGATGCCTTAGCTGACGAGCGGTTTGCTAGCTATGAGTTAGTGAGCGCCTCCCAACAAGTCAGGTTTTACGCCAGTACTCCCATAATCACTCCTCAAGGCGTAATACTGGGTATCTTATCAGTAATTGATCGTGTGCCCCGAGAGTTGACATTGCAACAACAAGAAGCGCTAGCAGCGTTGAGCAGACAGGCGATCAGTCTAACAGTATGCTGTGCTAATGAACAATTGGAGTCGCGTAAAAACTTAACCAGCGTCAAAGGACTCGTGGGCAAGCGTCAGCAGATGAAGGAAACTCTTATCGCGTCATATAAAGAACTCACAAGTATTAAGTGGGCGTTGGAGCAGTTTGCAATTGTAGCAATTACTGACCACCAGGGGACGATTAACTACGTCAACGATAAGTTCTGCGAAATCTCTCAATATTCCCAAGAAGAACTGCTGGGACAAAACCACCGCATCATCAATTCCGGCTATCATTCAGCGGATTTTTTTAAACAGATGTGGGCGACGATTAGCAGTGGGAAGGTTTGGAAAGGCGAAATCAAGAACCGGGCTAAAGACGGCAGTTGTTACTGGGTGGATACAACAATCGTGCCCATCTTGAATGCTCACCAGAAACCTTATGAGTATGTATCGATTCATCAAGATATCACTGAGCGCAAGCGGGTGGAGAAAGAGCAGGAAAGCTTCTTTACACTTTTGCCCAATTTACTGTGTATTGCGAGTTTAGATGGCTATTTCAAGCGAGTGAATCCAGCGTTTGAAGCAACCCTCCTTTACACTTCAGAGGAACTCCTTTCCCGGCCCTTCCTCGACTTTGTGCATCCTGAAGACAAAGCGGCAACACTAGCTGAATTGGAGAAGCTTGCCACCAAAGCCTCAAGTATCCACTTTGAGAATCGCTATCAGTGCAAGGATGGTTCCTATAAGTGGCTGTCCTGGAACTCCTTTCCCTTGATTGAGGAAGGTCTAATTTATGCGATCGCTCATGATATTACTGACAGCAAGCAAACTAAAGCTACCTTGTTGGAGCGCTCATGTCACTCAACTTTAGAAGCCGACGTAGGTGCCGCACTTAGACAAAGCAGTACTTTACCAGAAAGCCTCCAGCGCTGCACAGAGGCAATGGTGCAGCATCTCGATGCAATTGGTGCTGGGATTTGGACAGTTGACCAAGCGGCTGTTGGGACGCAAACTCCCTTGCCCCTAGAGTTGCAAGCTTCATCTGGGCAGCTCGCACCCACCTACATCTTCCCCCATCACATCGCCCCAAACCACCCACTCATTGATGCTATCGTCCAAACTAGGCAACCCGTAAACATTCAGCTGTTTAATCAGGGTAGACACACAGGTACTGCCCCAACAAACCTTTCAACTTTCTTTAGTGGCTATCCCCTAATTGTTGAGTCCCGACTGGTGGGTGTGATTACGCTGCTGAGTCGCCAACCCTTCTCGAAAGTAGTTCAGGGAGTCTTGGGGTGGGTGGCGAATACGATCGCGATCGCGATTGACCGAGCTTGGGCACGGGAAGAACTGCTCAGCCGTCGGGAAGCGCTGCTTTTTCAATTGGCCAGTCAAATTCGAAACTCCCTAGATCTGGATACGATTCTGGGTATCGCTGTCAAGGAGATTCGCAGTTTGCTCCGCGTTGACGGCTGCCACTTTTTGTGGTGTTTTTCAGAGTTTGATCGACCCATCTTGAGTGTGACTCACGAAGCGCGTGACCCTGATTCGCCTAGTCTGTTGGGAGATTGTCCACTGCCACAGCTTGCGCCTCTAGCCGAGAAAATCCACAATCTTCAGAGCCTACAGTTTGATGATCTGGCTTCTGCGCCGGAGTTAGACTCCGAAACGCGATCGCTCCTGAGTGATTGGGGTATTACCTCTGGGCTGATGCTACCCCTCAAAACCCACTCCGGACAAGTGGGAGCAATTCTGTGTATTCACTACCATGACCCTCACCCGTGGAGCAATCGCGAAGTCGAACTGCTACAAGCCGTAGTAGATCAGCTAGCGATCGCTATTGAGCAAGCAGAATTATTCGCCAAAGCCCGCGCTGCCGCCCTTGCCGCTCAAACCCAGGCACATCACCTGGAAAACACTTTACAGGAGCTTCAGCAGACTGAATCGCGGCTCATCCAGACCGAAAAGCTATCTAGCCTTGGTCAAATGGTCGCTGGTATTGCCCATGAAATCAACAATCCCGTCAATTTCATTACGGGTAACTTGTGCCATGCAACTACTTACATCCAAGATTTACTTGATTTGATTGACCGCTATCAAAGGCACTACCCTAAACCGGTCGAGTCCATTCAAGAACACATCGAAGCGATCGACTTAGAATTCCTCATCGAAGACTTGCCGAAAATGCTATCTTCCATGCAGATGGGGGCTGACCGCATTCAAGAGATTGTCCTCTCCCTGCGGAACTTCTCTCGGTTGGATGAAGCGGAAATGAAGCCTTTCAACATCCATGACGGGATTAATAGTACCTTGCTCATTCTCCATAACCGCTTAAAACCTAGTGGTCATAATCCTGGCATCACGATTATCAAAGAGTACGGCAACCTACCACCCGTGGAGTGCTACCCCGGTCAGCTGTGTCAAGTTTTCATGAATATTATTAGCAATGCGATTGATGCCTTAGAGAGTAAAAGAGAGGAGGACAGCGGAACAGAGGAAGAATGTACCCAATCGCCGGATCATCTCGTTACCCGTTCACGTACCATCTGGATTAGCACAGAGATTTTAGACGGTACTCAAGCAGTTATTCGGATTCGCGATAACGGGCCGGGAATGCCACCAAGCGTCGTTAGGCGTCTTTTTGACCCCTTCTTCACCACCAAACCCGTAGGGAAGGGAACCGGTTTGGGGCTGTCGATTAGCTACCAAATCGTGGTAGAGAAACATGGAGGCATTCTCCAGTGTTTCTCTGAACAAAGGCAAGGTTCTGAATTTTGGATTCAAATCCCTATCACACCGCTAGATGCCTCAATTGAAGGCTGAAGTATGAAGTATGAAGTATGAAGTATGAAAACACAACATAGATGAATCTTTGTGGCAAGAAATACAATTTAGGACTTACGTAAAGCCTCTATCTGTAGGGTGTGTTAGCGTAGCGTAACGCACCATAACCGCTATAAATGGTGTAGCTGCGTAAGTCCTGACAATTTTTTCTATCCTTCATTTTTCATCTTGTTTTATCTTTTTGGATCATGAGCAACCCAGCATCAGAAAACATTTTGGCATTCTACCTTAGTCAACGCCCAGACTCGGAAGGGCGAATGATAGAAGATATCTGGTCATGGAATTACCAAAAACTGGAATATACGCATAACTACATTCAGTGGCTTTTTCCACTGAAAGAAAAGAGTCGCTTTAACCAGAATGCGCCTGTTTTGAATGATGAAGTTATTGAAGCTTTTAGGACAAATGAGCAGCTGAGAATACACTTGTTACAGTCATTCAAAGTAATGCTTAGGTTTTACGGTTTGCAATGTGACGAGCGTGAAAGCGCAGATATTGAAATTAAAAAATCTAATGAATATCAAGAAAGAAAAATTAACTGGATTGAGCAGGGAAATCACAACTTCCTTCGCATTACAAGAATCCTAAATAGTTTGAGTATTCTTGGCTTAGAAAACTACGCCCAGGCTTTTTTTAAATGTTTAAACCAAATCTATTCGGAAGAGAGCATAAATATTGGACGTAGGACTTATTCTTATTGGGAAAATGCTGTTAGATGAAGCGGTTAGTTATTAATCAAAGGCAAGATACCCGACTTCTCTAAGAAGTCGGGTATCTGAACCGCTGACATCTCTAAGAAGCTAGCTAATGCGCCAGTGAATCACTCTTCACTCCTAGTAACTGGGCAATAATTGGCAAGACAGTTTCAGCGCGACGCTGATCGAAATTCCTTGCCTCAACTCCATTAGCAGGGCGTAATTCTCCCCGTTTCACCCGTTCCCCCATCTGGCGACGTTCTGGTGCAGAAAAACTAGAAAAGGTACGACGCAACAACGGCAGCAAAGCGGTAAACGTATCACCATTAAGCTGAGTCACCCAACTGTCGAGAACTTGCCACAATTTGTCATCGTGTAACAGTAACAAACCACTGCCTTTTAAAAACCCTTCTACCCAAGCAGCCGCTTGAGGTGGTTCTGTTGCACTTGAGAGTGCTAGTCTCATGCGTCGTGCGGCTTCCTCTGGATCAAAAACACCCGCATCTAGCAACAGTCTACAACTGCGACCGGCTAACAGATTGTGTAGGTCGCCTTCTTTGTCTGCTAGCTGGGTTAAAACCTGCCGCCAAGAGGTCACATGATCTTCTTTTTGTAGTAATGAGATGGCACTATTAACTTGATTTAGCCGTTCATACATTTTGGCAGCAGCATCGTCATCGAGGGAAAAACAAGCCCCCGGTAAACCAATGCAGATTCGGGTAACTAAGCCATCTACTACATGACTCACTAAGCTGGTATCAGTCTTGCGGACGTTGCCATAGCGCAGCACATTCGCCAAAGGCGGCAATGCTTCCATTAAGTGGGCGGTATCGCTGTTTACTGCTGCCTCAGCTTGTAGACGTGTCATCAGGTAAGCGATCGCATCTGGCAAGTCAGCGAGTAATACTTGTTCTAACAGGCGAGTTAGCACGGGCAATTCTGGTGCTTTGTCCGCCGTGTCACGGGCGTAGGCAGTTGCCGCATCCAGAATTGTATTGCCCCAAATTCCTGCTTCGATTAGCTTTACCGCAAATTCGGGTTGCCATTGCACACCCCAGTTTTCTTTGAATGTCCCCTTGCTACCCCCCCGTTGCCCCCCCTTGGTAAGGGGTTGGGGGGGTTCTCCCCAAGGAATGCCGAGAAGTCTCAGTCGGTGGAGTAAATGCGATCGCGCCAAATCATTCTCTTTACGCAAGTCCAATTCGTAGATTTTCTGAGTCGCCTCTGCTGGTATTCGCAGTCGCTTTTGTTGTCGCAACAAATCTTGCTGCAACGGCACCATCGGCGTCTCGTCAGGTACTTCTCCCAACCGTTCACCCACGATCAGGTTGTCGTGAATCAAGCGCATTGGCAAATCGCTGCCAAAGCACAACACGGCTTGGGTTGCTTCGTTTAATTCTGCTAAACCAGGAAGAGGGCGATCGCGCAACGCCGCCAGAGTTTCTGCCAGTCGTACTGCCTCAATTAAATGGGCGGATGAGGCGTCTAACTCTTCCTCCCGCAATAATTGAGCTACCTTCGCCATCCAGCGAATAGCAACTTCCGATTTTGGATTTTGGACTTCGGATTTTGGATTTTCCTGTATCTTGCTTATCGTTGTTACTGTCCATAAGTGGTGATACCAACCTGGAGACTGTACACCAGCACCATAACCACTGTTGTAGGAAAGTCGTCCATAAGTCCAAGGCACCCAAGTTGCCTCCACCTTCGTCTTAGGTAGCCCCTTGAGTAGAGCGTTATCCTCTTTTACCGGTGGCATCTGCGTCAGCGCTGGGGCGTGCCAAGCACCGCAGACAACTGCAATTCGTCGAAAACCTTTTTTCTGGGCAGCACGAATCGTGTTACGCATATAAGCTTCCCGCTGCACCTCGATGGGGTTTGTCTCTGGAGGTGCTTCCTGCCGCAAAGCCGTCATCGCCTCTAAAATAGCAGCAAACAAATCAGCACTATCCTGGCGTTGCTCCACCAAGTGTTCCCACCAGCGTTCCCCGTCACTGTAGCCTGCCGCCTTTCCTAACCAACCCAATGGGTCAAAACGAATTTCATTAGCTGGGTTTTGGGATAGATTATCGGGTTGAGTATTAGGGATGGGTTGAACATTGTCGATCGCACTTTCCGGTTCCACCTCTAATTCTGGAGTTGACTGACTCTTCTCATCACCACTCCCAGACTCCTGCCTTGTTTGGAGCAACCGGTGCGCTTGCGGTAAGTCCATGAAGCGCACAGTGACACCGTGAGTTAATCCGTAGTGGATTGCCTGCCATTCTGGAGAAAAAACGGCGAAAGGGTAATAAACACAGTGTTGCGGTTGGTCTGGAACATAAACTAGTAGGGCAACTGGTGGCTGCATCTCAGGATGCACCAGTAGTGGCAGCATCCCATCAGCCTCAGGTGGGCCTTCTACTAAGATGGCATCGGGTTGCAGTGTTTCTAAGGCATCACGAAGCGATCGCGCTGAACCTGGCCCATGATGACGGATACCGAAGATATGGAGGCGTGAACGTTCAGCTGTCATAAACTTACCGTTTAACGTTCTAACGATAGACTCTGTAGTAAACAGCTTGCACCTCAGGCCCAAAGATAACCTCTACTTCATTTTGAAGCTCATAGCTTTGGAACTTTTTATCTTTAATCAGCAAACCGTTAGAACTCGGCTTACCTTTTAGGTTGCCATCCACAATCCGATAAAAGTCTTTACCATCGTCTTGATGTATCCGTACCAACGTTGCATGATGGCGTGACACAAACAGCGAGTACAGGCGTATATCACAACTAGGGTCTCTGCCGATCGAATAAACGTCTTTCTCCAGAACAACCCGACGCTGTCCTCGATCATCTTTGACAATCAATATATGACCCTCAGGTAGTTCTGAAGACTCATCAGTCACAGAGTCGATAGGGGACTCATCGGGTGGGGATTGCTCGTCGGGAGAGGGTTCTATTGGAAGCATCTCAATTTAGCGAAATCATCTTTATTTACAGTGCTAGCAACAAAAGCAGCATTTAGGTTAATCCTCAACGGCTTCATCCGGCTTCCCGGCAAGCGCGATACAGGTCTTTCCACCCATCTCGTTCTTTGACTACTGTCTCCAGATACTCTTTCCAGACAATGCGATCTTGTACAGGATCTTTGATTACTGCACCAATCAGTCCAGAAGCCATATCTTCAGCACACAGGCGTCCATTCCCGAAATGCGCTGCCAGCGCTAATCCACTATTTACAACAGAAATCGCCTCAGCAGTACTCAAGGTAGCACTGGGGGATTTAATCTTCGTCTTACCATCTTCGGTGACGCCGCTACGCAATTCCCGGAAAATTGTAACAACGCGACGGACTTCTTCTAAAGCAGGTGGTTCAGCTGGAAGTTCCAAGGCACGTCCCAAACTTTCCACGCGACGCTGCACAATTTCTACTTCTTCATCGATAGTTTTGGGCAATGGCAAAACGACGGTATTAAAGCGGCGTTTTAGTGCTGAGGAGAGGTCGTTCACTCCCTTATCTCTGTCGTTAGCTGTGGCGATAACGCTAAACCCTTTAGTCGCCTGCACTTCTTCCCCTAGTTCCGGAATCGGTAGTGTCTTTTCTGAGAGGATACTAATTAAAGTATCTTGGACATCAGCAGGGATACGGGTCAATTCTTCCACACGGGCAATTTTGCCGTCTGCCATTGCCCGCATTAAGGGACTCGATACTAGCGCCGCCATCGATGGGCCTTCTGCTAAAAGGCGAGCATAATTCCACCCATAACGAATTGATTCTTCGCTGGTGCCAGCTGTGCCTTGAATTAATAGGGTTGAGTCGCCAGAAATGGCAGCGGATAAATGTTCTGATACCCAGGATTTGGCGGTTCCGGGAACACCAATCAGCAACAAGGCTCTATCTGTTGTGAGTGTGGCAACAGCTATCTCGATGATTCTGCGATCGCCTATATATTTCGGTGACACCACAAAGCCATTTTCCAGCTTACCTCCAAGTAGATAAGTCGTGACTGCCCAAGGCGATAGTTTCCAATTTGATGGACGCTGGCGCTTATCAACTTTAGCAAGTTCCTCCAGTTCCTCAGCAAACTGTTGTTCCGCATGTTCGCGCAGAATAGCCGTTTTAGTAGAGTTTTGAGGTTTATTATTTGAGGTTTGAGTTTTAGATTTGGCTGACGGCATGGTTAATTGGTTTCTATCTCTTTGCTGTGTCGGTCAATTGATTTTGGATTTTAGATTTTGGATTTTGGATTTTTCTTAATATATGAATTCTATTGCATAAAGCAACCCGCATAACCTTGCAGAGACTTTTCAGGGGAACGTCTCTACGACTGTTGCTAAATTAACTACTATAAAATGATGGCAGCAACCGACTAACAAGGTAGTGGATATAAAAATAAGTTTCTCGTACCAAAAATGGCAGTTGACTATTGAGACTTGTATATCTTGTGGTAGGGGTCGGAGATGGATATGCATTCATTCCTAAATTTTGCGCCATCAACACTGACCGTTTCATATGCAAAGGGTCACTCACAATTAAAATTTTATTGAATTTATAGTTCTTGGCTACTTGTTTAGCATTATAAAGATTTTGATAGGTGGTTTTGGATTGAGTTTCAGTTAAAATATCTAGTTCTGAAACCCCTTGCTGGATTGCGTAATTTCTAGCGACGAGTGCCTCAGCACTTTCATTACTGTCTCCTTGTCCCCCCGTAAAGATAATCTTGTCAATCTTCTTGCTTTTATAGAGGTTAATTCCGTGGTTAATTCGTTCTCTAAAAACTGGTGAAGGTTGTTCTCCCCAAACGGCTGCTCCAAGGACAATTGCTACATCAGCCCGAACTGTTGTTAGATTATTGCTGTAAAAATATATACTCATCCCTAAATAGCCAATCGTAAGGCTTGCAGTAACCAATACCAAAACGGCTACTCTAGACACCCTTCTTTTCCACCATTTACTTTTAAATCGTGCTTTGGCTGGTTTCATGAAAAGGATTAAACCTAAAATAAAGTATGAAGTGTCAAGTATTAAAGATAAAAATACGTCATCCAAATTTGGAAATAGTTTTAGACTCCTACCAACGCAAGCTGTTACTAAACAACTTGATGGTGGTCTTTAACTCAGAATTGCTGGTTTTCATCCTTCATACTTCATCCTTCATACTTCACCCTTCATACTTTTTCAAACTCTTTGAGTATTTCATGACGAAAATTCAGCAAGGCAAGAAACTCATCGATTGTTTCTGTCCAATAAGACGCCCAACTAGAATCCTTTGGCACCACAGCAGCTAAACTAGCTGATAGCTCTGGGATTAGGGAAGGTGTCAGATAACAGGCGAAGTCTTTGAGGGCTGAACCGAGTGACCAATCATAGGAATTTTTGGTATTGGCAAGGTAGCATCGCACACCTTCGATGACAGCACGGCTCAATTCTGCACTCCAGGGATAGCGGTAATGGCATAGGAGGGAGAAGGCTGGGTGTTTGCTATTCAAAGGTGCACTGCTAGGCGGCAAGAGATTGAGGAAGAAGTCATTGCGCCGTTCAAGGGGAAGGACACCAATTAATCCCTGAATTAATTTGTCCTGGGTAACGACATAGCCGTTAAAATTGCCGTGAACTGAGAGTAATACTTCGGCCCACTCAGGGTTCCTTTGTCGTAAAGCAGCAATTGCCCACGCTTCGACAAGGGTTCGATCCCACTCACTGCGCTTGGCGGCTTGTATCCATTCGAATGGCGCTTCCTCCTTGATTTCGTCCCAAACAGGAAGTGGCATCGCTGCTACCATTTGCAAGATTCTCCAGGCTTTTTCGCCTAACAAGTGGGGTGGCTGTTTGGTGTCAATGCCGTCTCTGGTTATTCCCTCATCAACCGCTCCTGGTAGCTTGAAATCAAGGTGCAACCGATTTCGCTTCTCCTGTAGGATTAACGAAGAACGGATTCTCTCAGCCATGCGCTGACATAGGCGAGACTCTGGCAAGTGCGCCAACAATTCAGCGGCTTTGTGTCGCACTTCTTTGCGTCGATCATCCAGTACTGATTCTAGAAATAGCTCGTCATCCCTGCTTAAGCCAGTCTGGAAAGCGCTTAGGAATGCTAATCGCTCCTCAAACTTTTCTTGTTCCCAAATGGCTGTTAGCCGTTCTCGCGCTGCTGCTGGGTTTTGGCTACGAAGTTCTTGCAGCAAGAGTTGGCGTGCGGCGCGGCTTCCCGTTGTCCAGATTTTCTCGATGTCTTCACCTACCACATAGTCCCAGTCGGGATTTTGTGCGGCTAACCAGCGTCCTCGCTTGCCTAAAACAGGCAAAATGGCAGAGCGCAGTTGGCGTGAGTTACGCCCTAACTCTAACAGTCCTGGTAAGCAATGCTCTGGGGCGCGTTTTCCAGCTTTGGCAGCCGCGGCCAACCACTCCGGCAGGAGTTTTTCTCTTTCCTTGAGCAACATCAACCTTAAGTATTGTCCGGTGCGGGTGCTACAGGCTGGTAACTCATCGGGTTGACAGGGTTCCGGTAGGGGTTGGTTATCCTTTACTGGCAGTTGTCCTGCCTGTTGATAGAGAGAAATTGCTGCGGCTGCACTGAGTAAGGCCCCTTCTGGGTCAGAATGATTTAGGTGGGAGAGTAGGTCACCCAACTGACCTGACTCCTCCTCTTTCGACACCTCCTCTATCCCCCCCTTACTAAGGGGGGACAAGGGAGGGTGGGATGAAGGATTTAGGGAAAGCGATCGCCTCTCTGTACCTACCAGGGCTGTTGTTACAACGTCTTGCCACATTTTGGAAATTGGGGATTGGGAATTAGGAATTGGAGATTGGGAATTGGGTTTTCCTCCTCACCAGTCCCTTAAAAGGTAATGAACTTGTCTTCAGCCAAGGCACTCAAGGGAAGAAAGTTCTTGCCATTCCATTCTCCAAACACATTTATAGGATGTCCACCGCTGATGGCTAATAGTTGCCAACCTTGTTCAAAACGCGGCGTAATGGGCAACAGATGGTCTACTGAATCACGCAATGCCCAGCTGTTGTTGACTCGCAGGGGAATGACGGCTTGCAGGGTAAGGGGAAATTGCTCGATCCAGGGGTGACAAGCTAGGGCTTTGGTGTAGGTGGATAGGGCTTGTGCGATCGCTTCTTCTCCAGGCATTTCTGGCAACGGTGTAGGTAGGGCGTGACGCACTTTAACAAACGCCCGTAGCGGATACGCACTCTCGAAAAACCCTAATTCAGCATCAATGACAGTACCCGGCATCAGGCTAGTATCCAGGGGTTGATTGCCGTAAGCGTAGTTCAGTACTAGGGCGGCTTTGTGTGTATCGTGTCCCTGTAGCCAGGTGCGTTGGGTACGCAGATTGTCTTGTTCTTCTACCCGTTGTCCTAAGATTAGCCAGCGATCAGTGCTTTGTCGCTGCGCTGACTCCTGGGGAGTCACTGGAGCGCGATCGCCCTCCTCGCTCACAATTGACTCAGACACCATCTCCTCTTTTTGCGTCCATCCAATCAACGTGCGAATGTCTGCCTGAGTCGGTGACGGTAACGTCTCCAATCGTTGGAACCCTTGTATTAATAGATGCATTCGCCCCAACCGCTCCAACAAGCGCTCCTGCCAACCTGCCCCAGAATGGGGGATACTTGCCATCTCCCGCAGTTGACGTGCCAAACCTGGTGCTTGAGCATCCACCATCCGTGCTGCTGGTGCATCCCAATAACTGTAAGGCTGTGCCTGGACATGAGCCAATCCCTGCCGCACCACATCCCGCAACCAGAGATCTAATTCCTGCACACCCGCCGTAACTTTTTCCTCCCGTTTAGCAGCCCGTTTGGCTTGGGCAGATGGATCAGTCACTTGACCCGATTCTGCCTTCTTCGTGCGTTTTTGTTGACGAGTAGCAATCCAGGTTCTCACCCAGTCTGGGGGGGGGCTTTGGGTAAAAGCGTCGGGCTGACTCACGAAGAGCAAAAACAAACCCAACCCGTGCTTACAGGGAAACTTGCGACTGGGACAGCTACATTTAAATGCCGTTTCTGCCAAATCGATCTGTGCCTGATAAGTATTGCTACCACTACCTTGACACACTCCCCAGGCTACTCGCTCATTCTTCCCCAAGTTGCTCCACTTGCGTAACGTCGCTAACCCTTTACCATTTTTGGCAGAACTGGCATCGGGTGCTAAGGCTAGAATTTGTTCGGTTGTCCAAGTTGGGTTCATGAACCGTGTCTCCCAATCTGTTGCAGTGGTCAAGCCAATTTTAGATTTTGGATTTTGGGGCTAGAGCGGTTCTCAGTTGCATACACCACAGTATCAGGGCACGATAATACCCGTGCCCCTACAGCCATTGGTGGTGAGATGATTTGTCCTTTGTTAGTTCCTAACAGCTACAACACACCTCGGAGCTTGCGCGTATTTTCCACCAAACTCTCAGCAAACTGATCGAAGCGCTGCGACAGTTTCTCATCCAAAAGCTTGCCATCCTTATCAAAAGCTTTCCAAGACTGACCAATCGCAATTTGCTCTGGAATGACCCAACCATGCACCCAGCGCATAATCACCCGTAGGTCATTGAGGGCATTACTATTAGCCTGACCACCCAACACACTAATCAGACCAGTAACCTTATTAGAGAGTTGTTCAAAACTCATCAAATCCAGGGCATTTTTCAGTACGCCGCTGGTACTGCCATGATATTCCGGTGTCGCCAGAATCAACGCATCTGCTTCCTGCACCGCTTCACGCAGTCGGACAACATCCGGGTAGTCTGGATAGTCATCTCCGCCGCTACAAAACGGTAGGTTCATCTGGCGTAAATCAAGTATTTTCGCCTCGGCTCCTAACGCTTGCACTCGTTGAATTGCTACTGCCAGAGCTTGATAGCTAGAGGAGTCAGGTCGCAAACTACCGCCAATTCCAACAATTTTCACCATGTAACTAACACTCTCTACGTCAAAAATCAAAAATACTTGGCTTAACTTAGTCAGCTAGTCGGCTTTGTGCCTCAATACCAGAGATTGAGGGAATAATCGATACAAGGTTTAAAGCGAAGTCATTACGACTACAATTTAAATGTAACGAATTTTGCTCAACCTCGTCAATATTGCTTCCACTAACATCTCTGGAGACGGTAAGCCATGAAGAGCAGTGAACCGTGGGTAGATACGGCGGGAATTGAGAAAGTTAAACTAGAAATTAGTAACCATATTTCAACGGCCGCGCCACGCACTCGAAGCGTAACGCGCTTTACACAAGGGTTGAGTCAAGGCAGGACGCACAAGGAAACTCTGATGAAGAACAGTTCGTGGATGAGGACATGGATGGAACCTAAACCAGCAAGTGGTTCGGCAAACAAAGCGAGGACACACGAGCGTGTTTCAAAGCAAAATGTCGCGCCGCGAAATTTCTGGCGTCTTGCCGCCAGTTTGCTGATTTTTCAAGGGGTAATGGTAGGCACCCCAGTCCAAGCGCAGCAGTCACAGCAGAAAAATCTCACCTATGGGCAGCTGTTGCAGAAAGTTGAGGCAGGTGAAGTCACTAAAGTAGAAATTGATGAAACGACAAGGACTGCTAAGGTCAACTTGAAGAGTCAGAAAGATTCTGACAATCCGCAAGAAGTGGTTCTGCTCGATCGCAATGATGAGTTGATTGAAAAACTCCGCGAAAATAAAGTTGAAGTTGATGTTCAACCCACGACGGACAACTCTGCTGCCCTAGGACTTGTCGCGAACTTATTTTTGCTCTTATTGTTGCTGGCAGGATTAATGATGATCCTGCGTCGCTCTAGCAATAGCTCAGGTCAAGCCCTGAATTTCGGCAAGTCCCGCGCCCGGTTCCAGATGGAAGCGAAAACCGGTGTGATATTCAACGATGTTGCCGGAATTGAAGAAGCCAAAGAAGAACTGCAAGAAGTCGTTACTTTCCTCAAGCAACCGGAACGCTTCACCGCTGTTGGAGCAAAAATCCCCAAAGGCGTCCTCCTGGTTGGCCCTCCTGGTACTGGAAAAACCCTCTTAGCAAAAGCGATCGCAGGCGAAGCCGGAGTCCCTTTCTTTAGTATCTCCGGTAGTGAATTCGTCGAAATGTTTGTTGGGGTCGGTGCCTCCCGTGTGCGAGACTTGTTCAAAAAAGCCAAAGAAAACGCTCCCTGTCTAATCTTCATCGATGAAATTGACGCCGTTGGACGGCAGCGAGGCGCAGGTATTGGCGGCGGTAATGATGAAAGAGAGCAAACCCTCAACCAGTTGCTCACAGAAATGGATGGCTTTGAAGGGAACACGGGCATCATCATCATCGCGGCTACCAACCGGCCAGATGTCCTCGACTCGGCGCTGTTGCGTCCGGGACGCTTTGACCGGCAAGTGATTGTCGATGCCCCTGACTTGAAAGGACGCCAGGGGATACTTGAAGTCCACGCTCGCAACAAAAAGATTGCCCCCGAAGTTTCCCTGGAAGCGATCGCAAGGCGTACTCCTGGATTTACTGGGGCTGACTTAGCCAACCTGTTAAACGAAGCCGCCATCCTTACCGCCCGACGCCGTAAAGACGCAATCACAATGCTTGAGATTAATGACGCTGTTGACCGTGTCGTGGCGGGGATGGAAGGCACCCCACTGGTTGACAGCAAGAGCAAGCGATTGATTGCCTACCACGAAGTCGGTCATGCTGTCATTGGTACTGTCTTACCCCAGCATGACCCCGTGCAGAAAGTCACCTTGATTCCCCGTGGACAAGCCCGTGGTCTTACTTGGTTCACTCCCAATGAAGAACAGGGATTAGTTTCTCGCGCCCAACTGCTGGCTCGAATCACTGCTGCCTTAGGCGGCAGAGCAGCAGAAGAAGAAGTTTTTGGCGACGCCGAAGTTACCACGGGTGCTGGCGGCGATTTGCAAACAGTGACTTCTTTGGCGCGACAGATGGTGACGCGCTTTGGGATGAGCGATTTGGGTCCCCTGTCCTTAGAAGAGCAAGGGGGAGAAGTATTTCTGGGCGGCGGTTTGATGTCTACTAGGTCGGAATACTCAGAAGAGATTTCCGCTCGCATTGATGCCCAAGTACAAACAATTGTGGAGCATTGCCACAACCAAGCTCGTGAAATAATCCGCGACAATCGTGTGATCATCGACCGATTAGTAGAGCTGTTGATTGAAAAAGAAACAATAGAGGGCGACCAGTTGCTGCAAATCATGGATGAACAAAGCCAGTTGCAGAAGGAAAAGCTAGTGATTTCTAGTTAAACCTTATACAAGAGCTAGAGGTTAGTTGCAGTGGCGACGCTCTAGCTCTTGTGCTTCAATGCCGCTTTTCCGATTAATTAGAGAAGACCTAACTTTTGACTCGGGTGTACATAGCCCGGAGTACTTGAGCTGGGTCTATATATTGGTTGGCATACTTCAACCCCCAGTGCAGATGCGGGCCAGTAGTACGACCAGTCATCCCCACTCGACCAATTCTGGCTCCACTTTGCACCTGTTGACCTTCCCAGATTACAAGACCACCTGCACGATCAATCAGATAACGACCCCCAGAGGCGCTTTCAACGTGCCCTTTCATGTGACAGTAGACGTGTTCCCACTCTCCTGATTGAATCGTGATTGAGGTTCCGCAGGCTGTATTATCGGAGACTTCCACAACCTGACCGCTCCACCAGTTGCGGATGTAGCTTCCCTCAGGGGCTGCCATGTCTAAGCCTCGATGAAATTCCCATCCATCGCCGCTATAGGGAGAAGGACGGTAGCCGAAGGCAGAGGTGTAGGCTTGAAAATTTTCTACGGGAAAGGAACCCCCTTGCCAAAAATTTCGGCTGGCAATAGCTGCTGACTTAGCTTCTGATGCTCTAACCCGCTCTTGGTGTAGCCCTCCCACTGTAATTAAAGCAATTAGAGTTAGCCCAACTAAAAACAGAAAGGAGCGTTTTGAGCCTTTGCTCTTTCGGTTCCGTCGGGGCTTAGACACTTGCGGCATTTTTTCTCTCTCATGGTTCGTGACTGTTATGGTTCAGTAGCTGGCACCCGATGCAACACGTTTACTCTCTCTACTTGATTTGTAGTAGTAGAGAGTTCACTGTGTAGATTTTTACCTACACGAAATTTATTCTTCGCAGGATCATACTCTAGGAATCGCCTTTGTCACCACCCCGTAGAAATATTAAAAGGGATAGCACAGCTCAAGGGCTGATTTGTGAGGTTGGCTGCTGTTTTGGTATTCCTCCAATCCTGTAGCTTTGTTAAGATGCCTAAATAGTTATTAATTTTCGACAACCAATTCTGTCCCTTAACCGATGTTGACTGAAATTTTTCCGTTTCGATTAAATCTGGATGCTACTGTGATCGCAGGTGCCTCTCTCTGGTCTTTGGCGCTGTATTTGAGCTTATCGTCCTTGACCCAATGGGTGATGGAGCAACTGAGTCGCTGGTTTAACTTTGCTGAACGATCGCTTTACACCTCAGCTGAAGAATTTGAAAAAACCCGCAAGAACAGAGAAGCCCAGAATGCATTCTATGCATCAATCTTAAGCATCGTGCCTTTTTTGTTTGTCGGTGGTTTGTGCAACTGGGGCGTTGAACTCAGCCTCGGCCGCAGTTGGGCAATCAGTATGGGTATCCTTGCCTGTATGAGCTGCGGTGTTTATGAACTAGGGCGTCGTCATGGTCAATCAAATTAGTTGCTTGTTGGCAAGCCAATAATAACCACTAATTAATAGAATTTATCCTTTATTTTTGGATTAATCTTTAAGGGATTCATCCTCATGTTTTATTTTAGTCATTGGCGTAGGCGATCGCTTTCTGCATAACCTCCTCAATTGCCGAAAATATCCCATTGCCACTACTCAACGAAGTTTTGCGATCGCCTCAGCCAATATATGCCCAGAATTAAAGTCTATTCAAGTTTCTCTAGAGGCTCTATAGGAGTTTTGAGTTGTATACACCATACGGTAGAGGCTTGATAATACCCTTGCCCCTACAAAAACCTGTATTGAACCCAGATGAAATCGCTATAAGTAGTTTATGTAAGTTTTGATATTATTTCGTCGTTGTTAGCAGGTGAAACTTTATGAGGCAAAGGAGTGAAATTACACAAACTATTATAGGTGCGTTTTGTATACTAATTATCAATGGTTTGGTATTTGGCATAGGCTATTTGCTAGCCTATAATAATTACCCAAATTGGCTTTTTATCATTGGGGTTTGGCTTGCTATAGGAATTAGCATAGTTCAACTTATATATGGAATTCCCGCAATGCTTTGGTTAAGGCGACGACAGCAGTTTGCCTTAATGAAGGGAGTAATTATTGGTACTGTGATTACTGCTTTATTGAATGGTAGTTGCTTTTTAATGGTGTTTATAAATAACCGCTAAGACTGGTGAAGTTCCTCGCACACCAGTTGAGCGAGTTTTTGGGCTGCTCCTGGT
>DATNPI010000259.1:0-3509 GCA_036703325.1 Coleofasciculaceae cyanobacterium | reverse complement strand
TACCAAGATGTTCATGACGGCACTGGAGTCGTTGGGTAAGCTGACTGACCCCTTCTTTGGCAATATTCAGCCAGACGAAACCGTCGATCTTTACTTTAACTTGTCTAGTGACGGTCAAGGTGAACCCCTATCGCCTACTAGCCATGGGTCGGATGAGCGTGGTCCTTGGAACTCGGAGCCGAATTTCAAGTATATTGCCACTCCCATGCAAGGAAAGGACAAGGTTGAATCAGCACAGCAATAATCCGGAATAGGAAGTGGCAAAGCTAGAACATCGATTCAGTAGTGGCGCTCTAGAGAAGCAATTGCGAATAAGGAATTGGGAATTGATACCTTTTTCTCATTCCCTAGCGCCCAGATATGAAGTTTTTCGATTACTGAATTGGTGTATCTAGAGCCTCGATGCACTATTAGTTCTTATAACCTCCCCCCATGCCCTCTCCTACCAGGAGAAGGGTATTTTGCTATCCCTTCCCACCTCTCTTCTTAGGGGAGGGAAAGGGAATAAATTTTTAGCTGGGAGGGGGCTGGGGGTCAGGTTTTTGATTACTGAAGTGGTGTTATTGGGAGGTTGATACTCCCTAACTTCATTTTTAATTCAGTGTCAGCGTTCAATTAGAAACACTTTATACAAAATTGCTTTTATTAAAACGATACAATCTATAAAATTGTTTACGAGAAAAATAAGAGCTTTTAATTATACCGTTGCCTTTATCATCTGCTTATCTATTGATATCTCATGGGAGTCGCGACCCTCGTCCTCAGCTTGCTATGGACAAACTGGCTGAACTGGTACGCGCCCAATTGGGAACTGTGAGTGCTATAAACACGCCAACACTAGGTGTTCGCGCCCTGTCTCCCCAAAACAATCAATTCTTGCAACTGCCTGATGCTGACAAAACAGCCGAAAGCGGCTTAACCAAGCGGGACGTGGTCAGCCCAAAGGACATAGCGCGATCGCACATCGCATCCGTGGTAGTAAACAGTGCATGGTATCCATTGGTAGGTACAGCAACCTTAGAACTAGCTCCTTTACCCCTACATGAGCAAATCCGGCAATTTGCAAGTGCAGCGCTAGCGGCTGGCTGCAACCAGCTCCAGTTGTTGCCTTTATTTCTGCTGTCGGGAGTTCATGTGATGGAGGATATTCCCAGAGAGGTGGCACTGGCTTTAGGAAGTTTAGGTCAAGCGATTGTGATAAACCAGCGATCGCACATAGGCGCTCATCCCGGTTTGGGGAGGATGCTCGCTAGCCAGTTGGTAACAGAAGAGGTCGATGCCAGGATTTTGTTATCTCATGGGAGCCGTCGCCCTGGTAGCAATGAGGCGGTGGAGGCAGTCGCTGAACAGTTGGGGGCTGTGGTGGCTTATTGGTCGGTGAAGCCGACGCTGGAGGAGCAGCTTTTAGTTTTAGCAGATGCTGGTCACAAGCAGATTGCGATTTTGCCTTATTTTCTTTTCTCTGGGGGAATTACAGATGCGATCGCTCAAAAGGCAGTCGATTTACAAAAGCAGTTTCCCGGACTGCAACTGAGTCTCGCCCAACCAATTGGAGCGAGTGCCCAATTAGCAAATTTGATTGTGGATTTGATGGAGCACAAATGAACCACTCCAGACAAGAGGTCATAGAGGAAAAGGGGAATAATTGTTTGGGTAAGGTGTATTTGGTGGGTGCCGGTCCTGGAGACCCTGGGCTGATGACGCTGAAGGGGAAGGGGTTGTTGGAGTGTGCGGATGTGGTAGTTTACGACGCCCTAGTCAGTCCCCAGGTTTTAGCGATGATTAATCCCCAGGCCGAGCAGATTGATGCGGGAAAACGCATGGGGCGTCACTCTCGGTTGCAGGAAGAGACAACTCAGTTGTTGATTGAAAAGGCACAGACTCATGCCGTGGTGGTGCGCCTCAAGGGGGGTGACCCGTTTGTGTTTGGTCGCGGCGGTGAGGAAATGCAAGATTTAGTCAGTGCTGGGGTGTCAGTGGAAGTGGTGCCAGGAGTGACCTCTGGGATTGCAGCCCCGGCTTATGCGGGGATTCCTTTGACTCACCGCGCTTATAGTTCCTCAGTGACGTTTGTTACTGGTCACGAGTCGGCAGGAAAGTATCGACCACAGGTGAATTGGGGAGCACTCGCCCACGGCTCAGAAACGATCGTGGTTTACATGGGCGTTCACAATCTGCCCTATATCGTTACACAACTGTGCGGCGCTGGGTTGAGTGGCGAGACGCCAGTAGCACTGATTCGCTGGGGGACGCGACCCGACCAGGAAGAACTAATTGGCACCTTGGGGACGATTGTGGCTCAGGTTGAAGCTGCCCAGTTTGGGGCACCTGCGATCGCGGTAATTGGAAACGTGGTTAAGTTGCACAGTGTTTTAGCAAGCATTGCTAGAGAAAAGAAAACCCCGCTGTAGAATGTCAACGGGGAAAGCCCAATGTCTAGTTCTGATCTCATGCTTGTATGTCCACTGCCACTGCCACTTATGCAGTCGTCTTTTGAATTTACCTGAGAAATATCTCACTGGTTCTTGCCTCCAGAAGGGAGCGATCACCTCTTTGACCAAAGAATTTTAGATTTTGGATTGGCTTAGAGCTAATCGGTTCCCTGACCCCTGGATTTATCCGTGGAGTTGACACTCTCCGCGCTAAAGCGACGGAGATTCTTTAATCAACGTGGACGCTTGCCCTAGCAGGATTGCTCCAACTAGCGTAGAGGCGTCCACTCCTAAAGCGTTACTTTCGGTCTGCCCGACCGTAGATTTTGCCGTTCGGCTGACGCTCACGGAAGCCTTAAGCAAAATGTTGATAGCTGCATTAATGTCCCGATGGATTGTTAGTCCACAGGTGCAAGAATGAACTCGTTCTTTGAGTTCTTTCTTGACCTTTTTCCCACAGATACAACACTCTTGACTGGTATTGTGAGGAGGGACGGCAATAGCGGTTTTCCTAAACTTCTTAGCAAAATGTTCAATCCACAATCTGAACTGATACCAGCTAGCATCAGATATTGCCCTGGCACGATTGTGGCATTTGACCATATTCCTAATTCTCAAATCTTCGTAGGCTATCAAGTCGTTAGACTGACAAACGTGACGCGCAAGTCTCTTTGCGTGTTCGATACGTTGCCTACTTACTCTTAAGTGTTTCTTGGAATACCTAGCTCTTGCCTTGCGACGATTGTTTGAACCCTTTTTCTTTTTGTAAATGCGACGTTGAGCGTGTTTGATGTCCTTATCAGCAGTTCGGAGAAACTTGGGATTGGGTTCGTGATGTCCGTTTGAATCCGTGTAAAACGACTTAAGACCAACATCTAAGCCTATCTCTTTACCTGTTTTGGGTTGAATATCAAGGCACTCAATATCGATAGCAAACTGACAGTAATAACCATCAGCACGGCGGACTAAGCGAACCCGTTTGATAGCTTTAACTGGATAGGTGTGAATATCCCATTTTCCTAGTAGCTTGAGTTCTCCGATTCTTTTCTTGTCAGAAAAAGTAATCCGTCGTTTTGT
>DATNPI010000027.1:0-7933 GCA_036703325.1 Coleofasciculaceae cyanobacterium | reverse complement strand
CACCCAAAATTTTCCTTCCCAATTGAATTTACTACAAAAAGGGAAGGAGAAGCAGCCGTTGGCTGCTTCTCCTTCCCGCTCTACAATGATTATCATTCTTTTAGTTGGTGATTTTATTCCTTGGAAGTCCCTTAATCGCTCAAACCTGCAATCAAAGTACTTTCAAACCAGGATTATTTGTAATCTGGGGTATGAGACAATACAGTTCAGTTAAAGGGTCCGCTAAGGGCAAACGGATACTCACCGTTGTACCTGCTAGGGGGTCAGACTGGATAGACAACGTGCCTGTGTGTTCTTCTACAATTCGTTTGACAATCGCCAATCCTAACCCAGTTCCACTTGGTTTGGTAGAATAGAAAGGCTGTGTCAGCTTTGCCAACACATGGGGTGGAATTGCCGCACCACCATTATGAACATGGATGCACACCTGACTGGTATCGGTATGCAACTCAACACTACAAGTTACAGTTTCGCCAGGAGCGATGGGCGAAGCCCCGCCGGGTACGGCGATCGCCTCGCAAGCATTCCGCACCAAATTGATCAGCACTTGTTTGAGCTTGTCGCGATCGCCTAAAACAATAACTCCCACAGATGCCGGAATCAAGATAATTTCTCGCCCCAAGGCTTCTTTTGTAGCCCGCAAGGTATCCAGAGTTGCAGCTGCCAAAGCGTTGATTTCTACAGCAACTCTCTGAGATACCTGCGGCTTGGCGTAAAGCGAGATTTCGTTCAACAGGTTTGCTAGACGCTGCGCCTCGTCCACTGCCAAGAATAGGCGCTCTTGAGCTGGTTGGGATAAGCTGATTTGCTGGAGGTGATGCAAGCAATCAGTTATTGTAGTCACTGGTTGGCGAATTTCGTTCACCGTGCGCGTGGCAAACTCACCAACGGCTGCTAGTCGTTCCTTCTCAATCAGGCGAGCTTGGGCGGCTCGTAGTTCCTGGGTGCGTTTTATCACCTCAGCTTCCAAAATTTCTTGAAATTGCCATTGCTGGTGGTAGAGGCGGTGGTTGTCGATGGCGATCGCTGCCCGTTCTGCAAACAACTCCACAATCCGCAATTCCTCACTGGTAAACTGACGCGGTTGCTTATTAAAGGAACAAATAGTGCCGATAATCTCGCCTTGGGGAGTCTGCACAGGCACGCCAAGGTAGCAAAGGTAGTCTTTTGGTGGAGTGCCATGTCGTTGTTGGCGAGCATCTGCTATCACGAGTGTTCGTCTGTGCTGGGCAACAACGTCTGACAGGGTGCCATGCAACGAGTAAACCCGCTCACTCTCGCTCAGTACCAGGCTACTGGCAGCGATTCGCCCCGAGTCTCCCTCACGTAGGGTGACAATCGTCCAGTCTGAACGCACCAACTCGCTAACACTGGCGGCGATGTCTTGTAGATAGCGATCAACAGGAAGATGGGAACGCCCAATGAGAGCGGATAAAACCTCAATGCTCCTTTGATGATGCTGCTGACCGTGTAATTGGGGGGTACTTCGCAACTTCATCAGGGACTCCGTGGCTTGTGTGCCATGAGAATCTGATAAAATGGCGATCCTTGAACGTTCAGGTGGCTCCAGAACAGGTAGCGAAATACTCACCACCGTACCTGTCCTCAGGTCAGACTTCATCACCAACTGCCCACTATGGGCAACCACAATCCGTTTGACTATTGCTAGCCCCAGCCCATATCGGTTGGGTTTCGTGGAGTAGAACGGTTCTGTCAACTTTGGTAGCAGTTCTGGTGAAATTGGTTCACCGCTATTGTGAACCTGAATACTCATCTGACTTGTTGTACTTTCTGCTACGCTTAGGAGCACCACACTGCTCGGCGTACTTGCCTCACAAGCATTCTCCACCATATGTAGCAACGCTTGGTGTAACTTCACTTTGTCGCCTAAGAACAGATGTGCAACTGGGGCAATTTTAAACTCAATCTGACGCTCTATCGCCGCAGGCAACTCTTGCAGGGACGGCAAAATTCCTGTCATAAACGAATTTACCTCAAGTTCTGCCAGTTGCAACACCAGGGGCTTGGCGTAAACCAAAATTTGCTCCAGCAGGTATTCTAAATGACTGGTTGCACCTAAGGCTTGCAATAATTGCATCCTGCCTAGTTCCGGCAGTTCAGCTCTTTTAAAATAGTTCAGCCCTATTTTGACCGTTGTCAGGGGGTTACGTAACTCATGCACAATCATTGCAGCAAATTCGCCCGTTGCTACCAGACACTCACTTTCAACTAATTTCGCTTGAGCAGCCCGTAATGCTTCTGTACGCTTGGCTACCTCAGCCTCCAAAGTTTGATTAAATTGCTGCTGCTGTTGGTAGATCTGGTAATGAAACAGCGCTGTGGCAGCACGTTCTGCAAAAATTTCGGCTATGCGAATTTCGTCAGTACTAAACTGGCAGGGCTGGACGTTGAACGAGCAAATCGTACCAATCACCTGTCCCTGAAACGTTCGCAGTGGCACACCTAAGTAAGACAGGTAGCCATCTGGCGGCTCACCATACTGAGTAGTGATGCTCGCATCTGCCACAGCCAAAGTACGCCCAGTTTGCACCACCGTATTTGTCAGTGTGCCATGTAGCGAATAAAGCTGATCCATGCCATCAAATTCTAAGCTACTTGCCATAACTCGCTCAAACCCATCCTGACAGAGGGTGACTGCTGACCAGTCCAAACGCAGCAAACGACTGAGCCTGCAAGTTATTTCGTATAGGTAGCTTTTGATTTCACCGGAACGGTAGCTCAAGAAAGATAGTGTTTCCAAGATACGTTCTGCCGTTCTTTCCGGCAGAGGTGTCCCTAATTGGTTATCTTGATGGACTTGGCTCACTTGACGCGATCGCAGGGCAATAGCTTTTACTCCAAAATTGTACAAATATTAACAGTAATATATCCTGTTTACTCCATAGGTAATTAAAACTTAATTTTTACTGAATCAATCATGAGTAGCTTTTTGTGAAACTATCAGCTTCTTTATTAAACCTCTTGCAAAAGTGAATGTTTATGAAAAAAAACCACTCATGGAACACTCATGGAACACCGATGATTTATCTGTGTGCATCTGTGTTCCATGAGTGGTTCCAAATATCTTTAAACCCGAATGAGTGCCATTCGTCTATGAGCTGAAACATCACTCGCGTAACACGTAACCAAC
The DNA here is from genome assembly GCA_036703325.1 of Coleofasciculaceae cyanobacterium. GTDB lineage: Bacteria > Cyanobacteriota > Cyanobacteriia > Cyanobacteriales > Coleofasciculaceae > DATNPI01. The sequence continues at coordinate 4,782 of DATNPI010000027.1, read as the reverse complement.
GCCTCGCACGGTTTGAATTAACCGCTTTTCGTTGTTCTCTTCCAGCTTCAAGCGCAGGTAGCGGATATAAACCTCGATAATGTTAGAATCTCCTATGAAGTCATAGCCCCAAACGTGTTCTAAAATCTGGTCACGGGCGTAGACTTGGCGCGGATGGCTCAGTAGGTACTCCAGCAGGTCAAACTCCTTAACCGTTAGCTCGATCGCCCGTTGCCCACGGAAGACTTCACGAGTACGGCGATTCAAGCTCAAGTCTGCAAACTGCAACACATCTTGGTCATCTTCCTGTTGGCGGCGCAGGTGGGCGCGAACTCTGGCAAGCAATTCCTCAATGCTGAAGGGTTTGACGACGTAGTCATCTGCCCCAGCATTCAACCCCGCAACGCGATCTTGCACCTCATCCCGCGCTGTTAACATAATCACAGGTACTTTGTTTCCGGTTGTTCGCAGGCGGCGACAAACTTCTACGCCAGTCAGTCCAGGCAACATCCAGTCTAGAATGACTAAATCTGGTGAAGACTCCCGCGCCAAGGTTAGTCCTGCCATGCCATCATGCGCTACGGTGATACGATATCCCTCACTATTCAGTTCCAGCTCAATGAACCGAGCTAGTTTGATTTCATCTTCAATTAAAAGAATATGTGCGGTTATCATAACAATTCACTATTTTTAGACCGAAGTTACTCTAGGAACTTCGGAAGGAGCAAGCGGAAGAGATAGGACAAACAGCCTGATACAAAGTTGCATTCGTTCAGACAAACTGACACGGTGAAATCATATGCCCCCACGAATTGAGAATTAGGGGCGACGGGAATTTTTGAACAAACTTCTGTTTGCCTTTAGTTTAAACCAAATGTTGCGTGTCTTTTCCTCCTATACGTCTTTTTTGTGCTTTGACTGCAACTTGGTATTAGTTGACTTTGAAGGGATCGATAGAACGGTGTCATCTGCGCGTACCTGGTTAAGCAGGTCTTGTAAAATTTCAATGATGCGTTCCGTTTCTGTAGCCGCCGTTTCAAGGGCTTGGCGTTGGGGAATCGTAAGGTTAGTCCCTCGGCGTAACAGGCTTTGGAGATAGCCGTAGACTATGCTGAGGGGTGTGCGTAACTCGTGAGAAACTTGGTTTGTAAACTGCCGTTGTCGAACTCTTGTTGCAAACAGGCTAGTAGATAGTTGATGGCAGGATATGACCAGTTGTTGAACTTCACGGGGGAGTCGTTGCAGATTTACTGGGACTGGTTGAGTGGTGTCGTTGAGGGTTATCCACTTGTTAATTTGCAACAGTGGTAGAAGCGATCGCCTTACAATAACTGCAATCGTAAACGTAAGCACGGGAAAAAACAGGATGAGGGCGATCGCTAAATTCCTGGTTGCGGCTTGCGAGCGAGATACCATCTCGGTTATGTCAGCAGCGACATATAGCATAGCTGTTGGTTGGTTCACCATTGGCAGTGCTGTAGCCTTAACTACCAGTTGTTGTCCAGCAACTTTGTAGCGCCTGTTTTGAATAGATGAAGCTTGAAGGGACATCAGCACTGCCTTTTCACTAGCAGGCATTGAACTCAAATTTGGGGATACCATCACTTCAGTGTTTGTCTGCTTCACCCACAGCCACATGGGTAGTGATGACCAATTATCTAGAGTTGCTTGTAGCTCATGTTGCCAAGGGATACTCTTACTCTTGGGTGCCATCATATTGGTCACTTGAGTTGCTACCAATGAGAGCGTTTGTTGATGATTTTCAATGACCATGCGCTCCATTGTCCAGCTTGTGCAAATGACAACGACCCATATTCCCAGGGCAAAAACACCCATCATCCCCAAAGTTAAACGGAGTACTAAAGAGGACGGAACAAGCCACCCCGACTTAATTTTGATTATCTTCTGTAAAAGGATGCTAATAGCAGTCATGAGAAAAAACGTTTGTCATTTGCGATTGCCTACGGCGGGAGAAAAGCGCGATTGCCAAGGGCACTGCGCTCCGCGCAATCGCTTCTGTTGAACCAAAGGTTGGGGAGATTACATAATCTCCCCTAGCACTTAACGAGCGCTAACGCCACTACTAGCTTGTAGTGGTGCGTAGCCAAAGGTGGCGTTTGCCATCCGACACCAGATGACCACAGATTTGAAGTTTGCTACATTAACAGCATCGGGAATGGGGTAGCGTTGGGTCCCGTTGTACTTTTGTAAGCGCCCTACGTTTACGAAACTACCCTGGTTTTTATATGTTTGTGGTGGTTTGCCAGTGGTATCTAGAAGAACGTGCAGATCCGGTCCTTGGTCGCTGGTACTGAAGGCACCATCCAGTTCCAAGTAGCGATGTCCGTTTTCGGTGACGATGCGAGCTGAACCTGTAGTTGGCTTTTCTCCAGCCAGAAATTTGCCAGATGCTACAGCCATAGACTTACCTTGCGCCACAAGGATATTATGGTTGCTAGCACTTGAAGTGTGGCTGAGGTTGCGGGACGCTGTTATTTGAGCTGCTTGTCCTAACACAGGTACAGTGGTAATGATTAAGGAAGTCGCGCCTAGTAATACCAATTGATTCAGTTTCATTGTTGTTCACTCCATTTAATTTGTCGGCTCAATTTCATCTTGGTTCAATTAGCCTGGGAGAAGATGATTTTTTCCTGAGAAATAGGTGAAGAAAACTGAAGCAAGGCTAAGATTTTACCTAGAAAGGGCTCAAATCGAGTTCGAGTCAAAATATGAATTTTATCTGAGAAATCGCTGAAGAAAACTCACCAAAAACTCTATAAGTTATCAGATAATTTATAGCTGTTGCTCATTTGTGCTGCCTAGAGCCACGTCAAAATAATAGTGTTCTGTATAAGTCTTTGTAGCTATGAATCCGAGCAATTATCCCACCTTCATCTTTACATTTGCACTGGGTAACTTCAGCCTAGCACCCCCTCAAGTCCCTAGTGGCTAGCAAATTATGGTGTGAAAATATAGCACAATTCTGTGACACCAAAAAGCCAACGCGGATCGTGCATTTATATTTTATGAAAATTTTATGAAAACAAGAAAAAGAAATATTTTCAGCCGAGTTTCCAGTTCCTTCTACCTGTGGACAGCCATCCTCATCTTTGCAGCTGCCAATGCCGTAACCCGCAAAATTACAGAAATTGGATCACAGCACCTCGTCGATGGCAGAAATCCCATTTCGCTCTGCAATGTTTTATTTGTCGGCAACCTCTGTGCTTTAGCGATGATGTTGTTAATTTTTGGCAGAGAATTGAACCAACGCACCTTAAGGCAGTTAACCCGTGGAGATTGGATTGGCTTGGGAGTCATAGCTATCCTTTCCGGTGCCCTTGGTCCTGGGCTAATTTTTGGTGCCCTAGACAACACCACCGTGACCAATGTAGTGCTGATTGGTCGGCTGGAACCACCGCTGACCTTAGCTTTGAGCATCTGGCTAATAGGAGTTAGGGTCAATACTTGGACGATCGCGGGTGCGATCGCGTCTTTCGCTGGTGTTGCTGTCACCTCATTTCTGCCTAGCTCTGGTCAAACTGTAGCGCTGATGGGAGGTTCATTGCATATTGGCAACGGGGAGTTGATGGCAGCCGCTGGCGCTGTGATTTTGGCGGTTGCTACAGTCATTAGTAAGTTACGATTGCAGCATATCCCCTTAGGCTTTTTTAATATCTTTCGCACGGCTTTGGGAACGGTTGTCTTCTTTTTCCTCGCTCAGTTTCTTTACGGAACACAACACTTTCAGGATGCGTTCTCGCCGTATCTTTGGCAATGGATGCTCCTTTACGGGGCTGTGATTGTCGTTGCAGGGCAATTGTGCTGGTTTGCAGGTTTGCGCGGCTCAACTTCCGCTCAAATCACTCTGGCTAACTCGTTTAACCCCATAGCTGCAATTGTGATGGCGTATCTAATTTTAGGGGAAGTACCCACAGCTACTCAATACATGGGCGGCAGTATTATTTTGATTGGCATTGTCCTCAGTTTAATTGGAAGTATCCGCTCTGCTAAAGCAATGCAAATCTCTGCTCAAATCAGCCCTGCCAAACAGATGGGTTCTGCAAGCGGTTTTATGGGAATCTGAAACGCAATACTGTAGGTTGGGTTTCACAAAAGTTCAACGGTAGCGCGGGAGTCCCCACCCAAGGGCGGAGCAGGGTGGGCGAGGTTGTCCGGGTTGCCGGAGGAACGGAGGCAACCAATAATTGTGGACACATAATAAATAGTTCTTGCATTGAGGTATAATCAGGCTATGAAGCAAATTCTGACTGTATCCTGCAAGCTCCAAGTCACACCTGAACAACTCGCCAAAATTGACGAGTTGTTGCAGGCGTTTGCAGATGCTTGTGAGTATACGAACAGGACTGTAAAGCCAGGGTTGACTAACGAGCAGGCAATTCAGTCGTTGGTTTACAACGATGTCAGAGCTAGGTTTGGTCTGTCTTCCCAGTTGGCAATCCAGGCAGTCAGACGAGTTGCCGGAAACCGTAAGACGGCTAAACAAAAAAGTAAACCAGTTAGAAAATTTGCTCCAACCAGTGCTGCTTACGACGAGCGGGTATTCAGTTTTCGGGAACACGACTGGACAGTTAGCTTGAGATTACTTGGCGGGCGCTCGCGGTTTAAACTTGCCATCGGCAACTACCAGCGTTCGCGGCTGTTGGGGCAAACACCTAAAACCGCAACGCTGCTGAAGCGGCAGAATGGTACGTATTACATTAATATTCAGCAATATTCAGCTTGAGTCGCAACCACCAGAGATAGAAGCTACAGATAAGGTTTTGGGTTGCGACCTGGGTAGGA
>DATNPI010000235.1:0-2098 GCA_036703325.1 Coleofasciculaceae cyanobacterium | reverse complement strand
ATCTGCCATCTGCCTCCTGCCCTCTGCCTTCTAAATGTATTAGCCGATCGCTATTTTTTAAATAAATAGAGAAAAATCTCTGAGGGACAAAGCAGATTTGACAAAAAACAAGCACTCAACATGATAGTGTGCTTGCACATTAGACTTCTTGCAGAAGTAGGGAAAAAGGCGCACATGGCAAAGGAAACTTTTTTTCTCCCTGTCCCCTTGACCCTCCCCTTAAACTCTCCGAGATTTTTGACTTTTGCAAGAGGTCTATTGTAGTTCTAATCAATCTGGAGGGAGGCAATCACCATGTTGTACGAGCAAGAAAAACAGGTAGCAATAACCGCAGTAACCACCGCCGCGAAGCTGTGTGAACAAGTCCGACGAGAGCAAAGTTCTTTAGTGATTACGAAACCTGATAGCAGTCCCGTTACTGTTGCTGACTTTGGCGCACAGGCGGTGATTTGTCGGGCATTAAGTGAAGCCTTTCCCACTGACCGAATAATTGGTGAGGAAAGTTCTAGTTTATTGCGATCGCCTGCTATGACTGAGCACTTAGCGCAGGTGACCAAATACGTCCAAACTCAGGTAACTGGTGCGACTCCTGAAGCGGTTACCGACTGGATTGACCGGGGGAATGGAAAAGTCGAGGCTCGATATTGGACATTAGACCCGATTGATGGGACGAAGGGATATATACGGGGTGACCAATATGCGATCGCATTAGCGCTTGTTGAGGATGGCGAAGTCAAGCTGGGCGTCTTAGGTTGTCCAGCTTTAGCCGCCGATACCACACAATCGGCTAGCCAACGGGGTGCCATCTTTGTTGCTGTGCGCGGTCAAGGCGCAACGATGATTCCGTTGGGTGGAGGTGCACCACAACCGATTCAAGCGAACAGCACTGATGACAGTTTCCTCCGATTAATCGAGAGTGTAGAGTCGCGGCATGGTAATCTGGCAATGCAAGAGGCAGTGGCTCAAGCCGTTGGACTGAGTGCCCCGATACTACGGCTCGACTCTCAGGCGAAGTACGGTGTAGTAGCGCGAGGTGAAGCTGCCCTTTATATCCGCATTCCTATTCCTCAAGCATGGGACAGAAAGGAGAATACTTGGGACCATGCAGCAGGAGCGATCGTGGTGGAAGAAGCGGGTGGACGAGTAACAGATATCTACGGTCAACCTTTAGACTTCTCTTTCGGAACCCAGCTTGTCAATAATCAGGGGATTATCGCTAGCAATGGTGCGATTCATCAAGCCGTGCTGGCTGCCGTAGCACAAAGGATTAAGAATTAAGTTGAATTTGAGTTTCATCTTAAGTTGACACCAATGGATATTACCGTGCCCTACTCATGGTGTATCCAACTAAAAATCGCTATAGAAACGAGGGAAGGAATACCAATTTCCTAAATACCTGTTACAGATACTTTTCTTGCTTCCCCCTTTACAAGGGGGGTTGGGGGGGTCGAAGTGTAACGTCTGAAAAGGAAATTGGTACAAAACAAACCAGATTTGGCGAGGGAGAATGTTACGACAATGACAACAACCGAACGGCTTCTCCGAAAGGGAACCGCGTCAAGTCTAATCCCCCTGGAGTCACAACCCACAGAACTGGGAGGGCAGGTGGTTCTTGTGGGAAGGTGCCGTGCCCATCCGTGAGGTAAACGCACACCCCGCTGCTGTGCCAGTCCTGATTTTCACTGACTTTCTCAAAAAATGGAACAAAGGAAGTGCCACCACCACCCACGGGTCTTGGTATCTCGTTATCTGCTTTTAGGGAATAGGGGCCGTAGGCTTCTGCATCGGCATAGTAAAGTTCACAAATAAGGTGGGGGTAAGCGTTGAGAATCCCCTGGACTTCACTGAGGAATAGCCGCATCTCACGGTCGCCTACAGAGCCACTGGTATCGATCGCAACAAACACCTGCACAGACTCGCCTTCTAGGGCTTCCAGGTAAAGCTTACGACCAATGAAGCGGCGATCGAAGCCTGTAAAATCAGTAGGTGTCCGCACCAGATAGCGCCAGAGGTAGGAACGCCAGTCCAGCTGTGCTTGGGTTAATGCTCCCAGTTCTCGCTGCATTCCAGCAGGGATATTCCCCTGACTATTGCTAGA
>DATNPI010000225.1:0-2007 GCA_036703325.1 Coleofasciculaceae cyanobacterium | reverse complement strand
CCACCGCGATCGCCTTTGGGAGACACTGTGATATGACCTGCGGCGTTAATTGAAAAGTATGGCTCCCCCCACCCCTGAATTCGATAGAGCTTTTCACTGTCCTCAATCGTCCAGGATGATGGTGGTGTTTGCCAAGAATGCTGGTTTGATTCGAGTTGGGCATCCCGGCTTACTTGGTGTTGTGTTTCATCAACGTTTGCGGAGCCTTCATGTAGCGGGTTGCCGATTGTGGGTGTCAGCTCTACCCCCATATTTTGTGTCACCTTTTAATTACTGCCTGCGATTGTCACTCTAGCGTATCTCTAGAGTGCCGCGATCATGCTAAACACACCCTTTCGGTTAGTCTGAAGATCGAGACTTGTTGTCATTGCGAGTCCGTCGAAGGCATCACAAAAAATCATTGACTTAGCACAAGGTGGTCTGCACAAGCTAGCTCATCAATCAGATTTTTGAAAGGAAGTAGTGAGACTGAGTAGCCGTGCTAGAATTGCCGTCATCATGGTGACTTTCACCTACTAAAGGCGCAAATATGCGCGTTTTAACATTTAAATTGACCGTTAAGGGCGTCGATGCTCAATTCATCTGATAATTTTCCTGAACAGCAACACCGCCTAGAGCCTCTAAGGCAGTTGCTCCACAAGCATCCCTTTTTCTGTTTTGGTGGGCTTTGGGTACTGTTTGTCATACTTGGCAGTATGTCAGCTGTCCGTCTCGTGAGTCCAGGACCAATGGAGCAAGATGCGTCTAAGCCAACACCAGGGCTGACGACACTTCTGGAGTCCAAACCAGAACAACCAGCACTTACAACAGTTCTGGAATCCAAACCAAAACAACCAGCACTTACAACAGTTCTGGAATCCAAACCAAAACAACATATGCCACTGGCTTTGTTTGGCACGGTGGCTATAGGCTGTGCTGCGGGTTCCTTATTTATCACCCAAGCCCTGAGATACTCAACCCAGAATTACCAACCTTCTAGAAGATTAAAAACTGCCGGAACTACTAGTCGCAAAAAACGGCGACACCCTTCCCAAAAAGGTCATCCAGTTCCCAGTACGCAACAGCCAATAAGTTCAGCACTAACCTATCAACCTGCTAACAATCGGCTAGCGACAACCAACAAGCAACCAACTCAGATAACAGTGTTGCCACCGGAGGAAAGCCATCCCCTAGACAGAGGCAATGAAAACCTCGCTGAAATGATGGATTTGCGCAAGCGCAAGTCTCTAGCCTCGCTGATGCGTGGGAAGTAGCTGTTCGTATCCAGATCTGCTGGAATGCCCTTCTCCACTTAGGCAGGGCGAAGCCCTCGGATAGGAATATCTTGGTTAAACTGCACAATGGATCACCCGAATGCTGACGCTGGTTCCTCGCTAACGCTAACGCTTCGCTATTGCTAACGGTGAATACATCGGTGAGTTGCTCCGTTGAAATAATTATGAAAAAGAATAACTTCTGGTACTCGATCGCACTACTGCTGAGTGTATCCGGTTTGACAGTTCCAGCTCTAGCTATTCCCCCGGCTCAAGTTGACTCACAGGTTAAGGTAGCCCAAGCAAATCCTGTCTGGCCGAAAATCTCCCTGACCAAAGTTGTTGGAGGTCTAGAGCAACCGGTGCATATCACTCATGCGGGCGATCGCAGTGGTCGATTATTTGTAGTAGAACAAAAAGGACGCATTCGGATCGTTAAAAACGGCGTTTTACAGAGTCAACCTTTCCTCGACATTACTAACCGCGTTAGCTGTTGCGGTGAGCGAGGTCTGCTCAGTGTCGCCTTCCCGCCTAATTATGCCAGCAAAAAATACTTCTACGTAAACTACACCAATAAGGCCGGCAATACTGTAGTCGCCCGCTATCGCCTCTCTGGCAACCCCAACGTAGCTGACTCTAACAGCGAACAGGCTGTGCTGAGGGTCAAACAGCCCTTCGCTAACCACAACGGTGGTCAACTAGCCTTTGGTCGTGATGGTTACCTATACATTGGCATGGGTGATGGGGGTGGTGG
>DATNPI010000209.1:0-20933 GCA_036703325.1 Coleofasciculaceae cyanobacterium | reverse complement strand
AGAGCAATCCCCTCACCTTTACGGTCTTTGATTTGGTGTTTGATGGCTAAACTCTGCTGCTGGTACTCAATAGCTTTGGCGTAATCTCTTAGAGCATGGTAAGCAATTCCCAGATTGCTCAGAGTATTCCCCTCCCCTTGGCGGTCTTTGATACTCTTAGCAATGGCTAAACTCTGCTGCTGGTACTCAATGGCTTTGGCGTAATCCCCAAGGTTATAGTAAGCAACTCCCAGATTGTCTAGAGATTGCCCCTCACCTTTACGGTCTTTGATTTCCCGTTTGATGGCTAAACTCTGCTGCTGGTACTCAATGGCTTTGGCGTAATCTCCAAGGTTATAGTAAGCAACTCCCAAATTGCCCAGAGATTGCCCCTCACCTAGGCGGTCTTTGATTTCTAGTGCGATCGCTAAATGCTGCTGATAGTATTCAATCGCCTTGGCGTAATCTCCCAGAGCATCGTAAGCATTTCCCAGATTGCCTAGAGATTGCCCCTCACCTAGGCGGTCTTTGATTTCTAGTGCGATCGCTAAACTCTGCTGGTAGTACTCAATGGCTTTGGTGTAATCTCCAAGGTTATAGTAAGCATTTCCCAGATTACCTAGAGCCTTCCCCTTACCTGAGAAATCTTTAATTTCCCGTGCAATGGCTAAATTCTGCTGGTAGTACTCAATGGCTTTGGCGTAATCTCCCAGAGCCTCATAAGCATTTCCCAGATTGCCTAACGATTGTCCCTCACCTAGGCGGTCTTTGATTTCTAGTGCAATCGCCAAACGCTGCTGTTGGTACTCAATCGCTTTAGCATAGTCTCCCAGGTAGTAGTAAGCACTTCCCAGATTGCCCAGAGATTGCCCCTCGCCTTTGCGGTCTTTGATTTCCCGTGCAATGGCTAAATCCTGCCACTGGTACTCAATGGCTTTGGCGTAATCTCCTAGGGAAAAGTAAGCACTTCCCAGATTGCCCAGAGCTTTCCCCTCAACTAGGCGGTCTTTGATACTCTTAGCAATGGCTAGACTCTGCTGGAAGTACTCAATAGCTTTGGCGTAATTTCCCAGAGAATGGTAAGCAATTCCCAGATTGCCCAGAGCTTTCCCCTCACCTACGCGGTCTTTGATTTCCTGGTAGATTGCCAATGCCTGTTGCCAAGATTGTAATGCTGCCTCAAATTGACTGGTCTGGTACTGCTGAATACCTTGCTGTCGCAGTCGATCGGCTTCTGCTTTCCGCGCATCTGGTGTTTGAGCCAACACCTGGGAATTTTGGATTTTAGAGTTTGGATTTGGGATTAAGGGAAAATCGCTAACCGTTAGAGTGGTAAGGAGAGTGAGGACGGTGAGGATTTTGTTTGGCGATCGCATCATGCAGTTCTCCAGCAACAGGAACTATGAGCAATATATGTCTTCCATCGAAAAACTTATGCAAGAAAGACCACGTAGCCTCTCATACCAAGTTGCAGTCAAAGGTAGTAGATAGCAGGACTCTTGAAGACAAGGAGGACAAGAGAGACAAGGGGGAGAGAAAGTACTACGTATGAACGCAACTTGGTATCAGTCAAGCCCCAGTGATCGCCAAACCTCTCTTTGCATCAATACTGAAACACCCCCTAAATCCCCCAATTCTGGGGGACTTTGATATTGTTGATATTTCTGTTCCCCCCAAAATTGGGGGGCTAGGGGGGCAAGACTTCGATTCGTGCAAGAGACTACTGTACTGGCATTCCAACAGCTGTGTCGCTTGGATTGCAGAGCGAAGTAATGGTTTCGCGAGTCCAACTCGTCAATTTATCAGAAGGAGTTTGCACTGACAGAACTTCTTGCCAAAACTGTGACCAAAGGGGTTGATTGTCAATTTGTTGATTAGCAAAGAATTCGGCTCGTCGTAAGGTAGCCGTCTCTCCTGTAATTTTTTCAGCCGCCAGTTGTTGGTCTAACTGTTGCAAAGCTTGGGAAATGCCCTTTCGTTCCTCAGTCCTTACCACCCGAAATGGAAAGAACCCTTGTAGCTGATTGTTAGAAGAAAGTACCAGCCACTCATAAACGCGATCGGGTTGCAGTGCTCCCCCTTTGTAAGTTACCCAGTTGGTTCCAGAAACCGATTGACTCCAGAGAATATCCTCACTTCCCCGAATTCGCACACCAATTTTGTCCATCTTTCCATCCCAGATAAACGTGGGACGATCGCTCCAGACCATTGCTGGTATAAGGGTAGAGGAATCAGGTTCAACTACAGCCACTGGTGCGATCGCACAAACACCTCCCCCAACAGGACGCGACCCTCCACCTGTCGGCGGTACGGGAGGCGCGGGGCGACGATTCCCAAACACATTACGCCAACCTCTTTGCCACAGTTCCTTGACAGAAAGAGCTTGTGCTGATGGGTTCGCAGGTGGGAACCAGGATAATAAAGGAGTAGCAGAAACCGCGATCGCTAGGGATAAACTAACTCCCCCAAACAGTCGAGAAAAGCGATTGATGTGATGCATAGTTTTTCCTTATTTTTTTTGTTGCAATAGAGGGGGCAAAACGTAAATCCAAACTGTTACAACTGGTAGCACAACGGGTAATAAAATTGCCACCGATGACGTGTAGAGTTCTAGACTGAGCAAGCTATAAATAGCCGTGCCAACTAACAAAATAATGATGCCTTTCTGCCGTTTGGTCATTCGATTTTGACAAAGCACAACCGTTCCCGCTCCCAAGAAAGCCGCTAGCCAAATCATCCATAAATCGGGAATAGGGATAACCAGACGTTGCTTCAGAAAATGATGAGTTAAGTAAGCATGATATTTACCTCCTGTCAAGACTTGATGCGGATTATTGTGCCAATACTGAATTGCCGCAGGTGCGGGTAAATTATCTTCGCCTTCCTTGTCAATTCCTGCTGTGGCATAGTTAGGCACAATTAAAATAATTTTTTGAGATAGATCTAAAGGATTATCTGTCGCTTGCTCCAACAGTTTTTTAGCACTAATAGAGGTATAAATCTGGTTAGGTGGCAGTGAATAATCCACAACAGGATGAAGCCACATCTGACCCAGACTGTATCCCAAATAATTTGTAAAATTGGGACTGATTCGAGGAGATTGCAAAGGAGAAGATAACGAATGAAGTTGCAGAGATTTTAAGGAACAACCCGACCGATGAAGGGCATTAGATGAATCAATGCAATCTTGATAAATAGATGCCAACACATAAGATAAAGGTTGGATGGCGTTAAATGCAGAGACTAACTCGGCATAATGAACCCCTCTAACCGTCATACTTCCTGATAAACTCCAATTGGGATTGGCGATCGCATCTGGTGTACGACGCCATTCCCCTGTGTTTCTATCCTGACTGGCTCCAAAGACAAATAAGGTTCCTCGTTTTGCCGCATTTTCTAGCGATCGAGCTAGCTTTAGATCGTCCTTTTGGGGCGGATACAGCAGATAATCAATCCCGATAACCTTCGCTCCACTCAGGCGATCGACGAGTCTTGCCAAATAAGCCCGAGGAATAGGGCGAATTTGTGCTTCCTTTTCTAGAGACTGTTCATCAATTTCTACCAGGACAGTTGGAGTCGGTTTATCGGTCTGAGTTCTCAGGGTTGCTTGACGGTAGATAGCCTGCGCTAATACTCGTCGTTCCAACAACCATTGCTGGAGTGGGAGTTGCCAGCTTACCAATAGCAACATTGCCAGGGCTACTACCTGATGGCGCTGGCGTAGAACCTGTAGAATCTGCCTAAGCCAGTGTCCCTGACTGGGCGGAGGTGGTTCAATCCGAAACAACTTCTCCCCTGGATAGCGAAATAGGGAAGGCACCAAGTGAGCCGAGGGATAGGTGAGGTTTTTCTCAGTTTTGAGATAGTGATAGGCAGCAATCAGAGATTCATGAACATCCTTGTGATTCGCTAACCCTTTGAGAAACTGAATCAAGAACTCCTGCGCTACCCGATCGTGAATGGGTTCTCGCATGACAGCGACTTGACTCAAACCCAAGTCAATTAAGGACTCTGCCACAGTTAACCCCCAACAGGAATTGAACAGGGCAAATTGCAATCCTCGCTCGCGGGCGATCGCTAATTGGGGTGCAATTTCACTAATCCGAATCGATACCCCTGGAGCAATGCCTAGTTCCCCGCCCGTCATTTGGGTTTCGTTACCGTGTCCGGCAAAAAACAGCACATCCCAACCTCGAACATCAGTAATCGCCTGACTAATTGCTGTTTTCAGCTCATCAATTGATTTCTTAGGTTGCAAACCGATCGGATCGGGAATCTCTGCAAGATGGTTGAGGGATTGCTTCAGTGCCTTCCAATCTTCCTGAAAATTCAGGTTGGCATCATTGCCTAAAATCACTAAGATTCTAGGACGACGGCGTTGCTGCTCAACCTGCGGGGAAGCCGACTCATGGCGGATATTGGCAGGAACACGAACAATTCGGATTTTCCCAGATGTAGCTGACTCAGAGCGAATTTCCCAAGCTTCCCAAGGCAATCGGGCGAGTTCGATCGGCGTACAGGTAATGAATACGTCAATTGAATGTTCTGATTCTCCTGCGGCTCGACTCGCGTCGGCAATCCTGGAATGAATTTCAAATAACTCATCATTCCGCAACCAGCGATGAAACTCATACAATAGCTGAGTTTCTGCTTCTACTAATTTGGCGTGCCAATCTTTTGGGGGAGCGGCAATACTACCGCTAGCTACTGCTTTTCCCCGCAACGTGTCTTTAGTTTCCGGTTCAAAGTTGAGCGGGATGTTGACCGTTTGATAGAAGTTGATATAAGCGTGTTGCCATTGTTGATAGAGAGTCGTTAACAAGTCAGGAAATTTCAAATTTTTAGATAGTCGTTGTCCCTGTCCCCAGGACAGTTCAAACAGACAGGTATGCTCAACTTTCTGAACTCGGAGATGGAACATGTGAGGGGTTAGGGGTCAGAGGGCAGGGGACAGAGGGCAGGGGGCAGGGGTTAGGGGATTGGGGGCAGGGGAAGAACGCTCTTTGGGCGCAAAAGTGGCGTACCCGCCGCATTTTCCCTAACCCCTGACCCCTAACCCCTAGCCCCTTCATCAAATGTAAATGGAGGTAAAGTTAATGCTGTACCGCCAGCTAGAGCGATCGTCACCCAGAATCGTTCATTGTGAGTTCCGATGACTTGAGCATACAGGTAAGCTTTGGAGCGATCGCTTAATACGGGTTCCTCCAAGATTTGAACTTCATCTCGCACTTGCAATTTGATACCAAGTGGCAAAGTTGCATTCGGCTGTGCTCCTAGAATTAATAGCAGTGTCCACTCTGGAACCGAATCAGTTGCAGGCAACTCCCAGGCAATGACATACAAGCGCAGCGCGATGTTTTCCCATTGCAAATCTCGATAGACTCCTCTGGCTTGAGAGGGAATCGCGATGTCTCCCTGATTCATCAACTGTGCAACTACATCATTCAATTGGTCAGGTGGTGATTTGAATGAGCGACACTCAGATCTGAGGGATGCAGGAGGCAATAAAATCCAGGACAATTCTTGAGCTACGCGATCGAGTTGGTCTTTGAGCCAGAGTCCAACATTAATTGCGGGTTGGTTGAATTGCTGTACAGGTGAAGGGAGTGGGGAACTGCGAAGAGTTGACTCTTGACGGCTAGTAACTGGAATTGCTGCTGCGTCTAGACAGCGTAGGCAAAGTAGAAGTTTATCCGCGTCAGGTTCAAACCAATCGATAGGCAGTAGATAAGCCGTATCGCTCTCAGGTTGTAAGCCAATAGATTGCTGTTGATGAATGAGGTGATTGCGTCGTAAATACCCCCGAATAGTAGTTTGTTCTAATTCTTCTATAACTTCAACTAAAACATAGAAATGGGGCATGAATTGGACTGATTCAACAGCTGTTCTAGATATAGAAATATTGGTATCATAGAAACTATCTGTCGCTATTAAATAAAGATTGAATTCATTCACCTGTAATTGACAAACAGATTCGCTGAACGTTGCATTTGGAGGTTTCTTTCTCGTAAGCGATTGGTAGGAACTATTGGCGATAATATCGCTCTCTTTTCTTGAAAGAAACTCACTATCTAAGGTGAGTTCAGGCGCTCGTTTTTGCAACCACTGGTCTACGCCTGCTAGTGCCAGAGCATTGATGTAAGTTTGCCACTGTTGGGGTTCAGGAGTAACAGACTGGCTCAGTTCAAGTGCCCATTCAATTTGTTCGGAACTTAAGATAATGTTTTCTAACGAGAGAAAGGCTCCGTTTAGAATTAAATCGTTGTCTGTAGAATGATTCGTCATGGCTGGATTCTTCGGGTATCTAAATGGCGGCAGAGACAGCGGGCAAATGGGTTCGTTAAAGAACAGTTGGGAGTGCTTGCTTGCGCTTCGTCTGCATCGATGACTTTGTCGATTTCTGCTTCTAGGACAGCATTCAACTTTTGCTCTAGGTTCTCAAGCTGGGTTTGATTAATATAGTTAGCAGCAAGCTCTTGGCAGCGATCGCGCAAACACACCAGCATTTTTTGACGCACATCAGTACGAAACTCCTTTAACTCCAAAAGGCGCGACACCTGATATTGCTTCCGTAAACCGACCTGAGGGGCAATCTCTCCCATCGATTGATGCTGACAATAAAATAGATGGAGCGCAGTGAGGAATAGTTGGTCGCTTGGAGGCTTTCGCTTGTGGTAGTAGGCAACGCGATCGTTTACGACTTGCTCGATCGCCCGTTCTAAACAGTTGCGAAATTCTTGACGATAATGGGTTAAAAATTCATTGTGGGTGTCTTCGTCCTGGGGTTCGGGTGCTTGTGGTTCATCTGTAAGAGGACGGGATTGGTGTGCATCCAGAGATTCTATGTTTGGGGTGCGACTTTGCCGGATTTTATAAGCTAAGGTTTGTAATTCATGCATGACTCGCTGGGGAGAGTATCCGTGCATTCCCTTAGCCCGCAGGTATTCCACCATGCGGTTCAACTGCTCTGGTGTTGGTGACTCACATCGGCGACAAGAGCCTGGTTTTCGCTGCTGGCGATGGTCTTGACGGTAAACCGCATGATAGCTTTCTAGCAGTTGGCGCGATCGCTCAATTTCTAAAGGCGTGAGTGCGTAAAGCTCGGCGAGTAACCGTTGCAATCGCTCCGCCGTCATGCCATTCAAAATCGACCAATCACTAGCCAAATACACCCCGCACTCCAGTAAGAATGCATTGAGTCGAGAGATGACCAGATGTTTAGTCCACGTACTAAGCTGGCTTTGCTCTGGATCGAAGGTTTGCAAGATATGAGTAGCGAGTGACTGATAGCCGGAAGATTCACCTTGGGAATTTCGTCTGGGTTTGAGGACATCCACATCATCCAGAACTAAGAGCAACAGTTCAGAGCGCGTAAACCCACCTTTTTCGCCAAATCGTTCCTCCAAATCTCCACACACGCGATCGCTGTGGTGGGAAATAAAGCAACGTAAGCATCGCTCTGCCATCTGTTGAGGGATAGCACTCTCAGACATAGCTTCAGTTCGCATCAGTTGCAGGAGATGACGCTGAACTTGGGCATCTGGTATCTCTGCCACGCCAGCTAGTTCGGGAAATTGTTGCTGGAAGAACGCTTGAGCAGCCGGAATTTCTTCTAATTTGCGTCCTCCCGCCGAGTTAATCCTCACTAGCTGCCAGTATTTCCATGCAGCACCCATATCCTCTCACCTCTTTGGGATGAACTGGAACGCCAACGTTGCCTTCAAGGGTTTTACCTCCTTTTAGTTCGCCTTCAACAACAGGTAAATTTCCCTGTCCTCTACATCTATTTATGGCGGGAGCGAACTTATGCAATGAGCTGGCTTGAAAATAGATTTTTCTTTGAGTTGTAAGATGTCAGAGGTTCAAAGTCCCGACTCCTTAGAGAAGTCGGGACTCTCGCCTTCACCCCATATCCCATCCCTCATCTCTATCACTCTGATTCTCCAATTAACGTGAATGCTGCCCAGTCTCGCGGATTGGGATGGTTTTGCATGGTAATCAGCATCGCCTGCCGCAATGCCTTGGCTTTGTCTGGATTCTGCTGCCACTGGCGGTAAAACTCACTCATCAATTCGGCAGTAGGTGCATCAGGAACTGACCATAGGGAAACGATTACACTTGGTACTCCAGCCGTAATGAGCGATCGCGACAAGCCAATCACGCCATCCCCGGTAATCTTTCCTCGTCCTGTATCGCAGGCACTCAACACTACTAGTTCTGCCTTCAATTTCATCTTGAGAATCTCAGCAGAGGTCAGTAGTCCGTCATCTTTAGCTGAGGGAGATAAGGCGATCGCTCCTGGCACATCCCGCACCCCCGAATCTTCAGGATTGCCATACTCTAACAACCCATGTGTTGATAGGTGGATAATTCGAGCCTGTGGCATTCGTTGGACAACGGCTGACTCGCTTGCCTGTTCCCACAGCATTGGCTGTGTTGCAAACATCTTGGCGATTGTAACGGCTTCCTCCTCTGCACCAGGCAGACTCGATAACTGTTCTTCTATGCCATTGGCAGGATTCCACACCCTCGGCATGATGGGATTGCCGACAACCAGCAAGTCATCCCCTCGAATAGGCGAACCGCTGTTTGCTCCTATCGATTGTCGTTGTTGTCGTGTGAGGTCTAATACCTGAATTGAGGGCGCGGTAACAATGGTATGTTTTTTAATTAGATAATCGCCTTGAGCATCGACTAAAGCGGGAAACGGCACCAGGAACAGTTCACCTTGGGGAATGAAGATGACTCGCTCATCGGGATTAGTAGGTAGCCATTGAGCGATCGGTTCAATGAGCAGTTGGTGAAGTTGTTGTAGCTTTTGCCGTTGTTGAGCTTGTTGGCGTTGTTGAGCTTCGGGTTTGAGTTCTGGAACGATGGCGGCTGGCTCACTTCGATTTCTCACACCGATCGCGTCACGACTACTAGTAACGAGGTCACTGAGCGATTGGTCGAGGGTGGTAAGGTTAACCGACTGGAAGTGAATTTCACCTGTGGGGTGAATCACCCAGATGTAGAGGACAGGCTCAATCATCAAACGAGAGTTAATCACGGTATACTGCACCAGCGTGGCATTTTGCTTTTGAGCAATGCGTCGGATAGCTGCCAAATCTGCCGCATGACTAACAATTTTTGTTACCTGCGCCTCAGACAACCGGGTTGCCAAAAGTTCCACAAAGGGGCGGGCACGTCCCCGTTCTGCTACTTCCAGAGCAAGTTCGGTTTTATTTTGAGCAATAAGAACCTGTTGCAGAGCTAGATAGTTGCCTAGCTGAGTGTCAAACAGTGCCACCTTGTCTGAATCTTTCAATTCAAACGCTCGTAGGGATTCTAGTACGTTCAGGGATGCAAATAACTGTTCTTCGGCGGCTACAAACTGCTTGGACAAAAGTGAAGTA
Source organism: Coleofasciculaceae cyanobacterium (assembly GCA_036703325.1). GTDB lineage: Bacteria > Cyanobacteriota > Cyanobacteriia > Cyanobacteriales > Coleofasciculaceae > DATNPI01. The sequence goes on along the minus strand of DATNPI010000209.1, from coordinate 11,559 downwards.
AGCCCAATGGTGCCAAGAGTCATTCCTTCTCCAGCGCGATCACCAATGGCTCTAGTAATTGTCAATGCCTGTTGAAGGTACTCCAATGCCTGAGCATACTGCCCTAGATCTTGGTAGTTCACTCCAATATTGCTAAGGATGGCTCCTTCTCCGGCAGGAATACCAATTTCTCTACTGATTGCCAGTGCCTGTTGGTAATACTCCAACACTTGAGCATACTGTCCCAGACTTTGGTGAATTGCTCCAATGCCATTGAGGCTAGCTACCTCTCTAACACGATCGCCAATGTCTCTGCTGATAGCTAATGCTCGTTGGTAATACTCCAACGCTTGCACATACTGTCCCAGGCTAATGTAAACTCCCCCAATATTGTTAAGAGTGGTGCCTTCTTCAACGCGATTACCCGCATTTCTAGTAATTACCAATGCCTGTTGGAGGTGATCCAGTGCCTGAGTATACTGTCCTAGATTGCTGTAAACTAGCCCAATGCCGTTGAGAGTGTTTGCTTCTCCCTCCCAATCACCCACTTCTTTTCGGATTGCCAATGCCTGTTGGTAGAACTCCAATGCTTGAGAATATTGCCCTGTACTGTCGTAGACTCCCCCCATGTTGTCGAGGGTGGCTGCTTCTCTAATGCGATCGCCCATTTCTATGCTAATTGCCAATGCTTGTTGGTAGTGCTCCAACCCCTGAGCGTATTGGCCTAAATTGACATAAATGAACCCAATGTTGTTAAGGGCAGCTGCTTCTCTAAGACGATCGCCAACTGCTCTGTTCATGGTCAATGCCTGTTGAAGTGCCTCCAATGCCTGTGCATACTGTCCTAGCTTGGTATAAACTTCCCCTACATTCTGAAGGATAATTCGTTCTCCTATACGGTCTACATGATCGCCAATAGCTCTGAGACTGGTCAATGCTTGTTGGTAAAACTCCAATGCCTGACGAGATTGTCCTAACCCGCTATAAGCAATAGCAATGCTGTTGAGGGTAGTCCACTCTCCGGCTCTATCGCCTGTTTCTTGACGGATTACCAATGCTTGTTGCAAGTACTCCAATGCCCGTTCATACTGCCTAAGATCGCTGTAGATTGACCCAATGTTGCTGAGGGCGGTTCCTTGTTCAAAACGATCACCAAGTTCTGTGAAGATTGCCAATGCCTGGTGCAAGTATTCCAATGCCCGAGCCGACTGTTGGATGTCAGCATAAGTGATTCCTATGCCATTAAGGGCAAGTGCTTCTCCTCTACGATCGCCAATGTCTTGATAAATTCTCAAAGCTTGTTGCAAAGACTCTAAAGCCGCTTGAAATTGACCTATTCGATAGTGTTGTTTTCCCTGTTCAAAAAGCTGATCGCCCTCTGGGCTTCGTCCTCCAGAAGTTTGGGCGATCGCTGTTGAACTGCCTGAGAAAAATATCAACGGTAGTGGGAACGCTGAACCAAGGATGCAGGCAATGGTGAATAGAACAATTGCAATACCCTTTTGCGCTTTTGCCCTTTTCCCCAATCCAACCAACAGTAGTTTGCTAAACTCGCTAATTCCATTCAACGAAGTATGCACCAATCAATCCTCCAGAAGCAGTAAGCGATCCCAGTTCTGCTCTACATATAATTCAGAGGTGGGAAACGTATGCAGTTTTAGCCTGGTAATTGTTCAGGTTGGTAGTGAGAAGCAACCTACAATCCCCCAATCCCGCTCCAGTCACCAGAAAAAATGAACGATGCCCAGTAATAGGGGTGTTGATAGGCAGGGGCTTGCATCATCTCTAACTGCACCTGCCGCAATGCTTCACTGCGTCCCTCGCCATTTTGCAAACGTTTGTAGTAGAGAGACATCAATTCGCTGGTGCCGTAATCATCCACCTTCCACAAGCTCATCAGTTGACTCTCTGCCCCCGCCGTCACAAAGGCACGCCGCAACCCATACACACCTTCACCGTTATTGACATCGCCCAATCCTGTCTCGCAGGCAGAGAGTACTACCAGTTGCGTGCCGTATAAGTTTAATCCTGCCGCTTCTAAGGCGGTGAGGACTCCATCTTCCTTGCCACTAGTCCGAGGGTTAAAGCCTGCCAAGGCTAGCCCAGAACGCAGTAAGGGATTTTCACTGTTGCGGGGTGTGGGGCGACAGACTTGTTTGCCTTTACCCACAAATTCCGGGACAATCGTTGCCGGAGTTGAGAAGCTGCCTCTGGTATCTGATGCAGGAGTACACTCCACGTCCTGGAGGAAAAAGCCATGCGTGGCGATGTGTAAGATGCTCGGAGCCTGGAGTTGCTTGAGGGCGTTTTCGGTTGCCTGGGATTGAGTTAGTACTGTGACATTGGGAAGCAGGGGGGCAATGGCGTCTGCTTCTAGTTTCGTCCCTTCCAGAGGAGCAAATTTCAACTGGGCAAAGTCAACCGAACGGCGAGCATCACTACCACGAGTCGTGGCACCTGCTGTGCTGGCTTTTGTACTAGCGATTTGAACAGTTTGTGGATTGCCGGGGTTGGCATAATCGGGGTTGGCAAGCAGCACGGGAGCCTGACGGCTGGGTGCATCAGTTTGCAGGCGCAACAGGTCGCGCCCGGAGGTGAGGTAGCTTATAGAGTAGTTTTCGATGAGATAGTTGTTGTTTTCGTCAACGAGCGCAGCGAAGGGAATCAGGTTGAGTTGGCTGTCGGGAGACAGCAGGATAGTGCGAGTATTGCCCAGAAGTTTACGGATGGGCTGCATGAGGAGTGCATCTAAGGCACGGGCAACGGGCTGGATGTCAGAGGAGGAGTTTTGCAGAGCAGAGCGGAAGTCGGTAACGGATTGGTTGATGGCTGCGGCTTCGCCTAAGTCTACCCATTTGAGGTCGCCAGAGCGGTGCAGAACATAGGCAGCGTAGCGAGGAGTACCCCAGCTTTCATCAGGTTTTGTGGCTTTGGGGTTGAAAGGTTTGTACAACACTAATTCAACTAAGGCAGCATCAGCAGGAATTAACTGCTGTATGGCTTCAGTGGTGACGGGTTGGGATGTGGTGCGGAATTCGAGGCTGCGGTAACTTAGGTCGTTTTCCAGTTTGTTTACCTCAGCTTCGAGGTCGGTTAATTGCTTACGGTACTGTTCGAGGGGAGTATTTCCGGCTCCTTTGTATTGCAGTGCCGCGAGTTGGGAGTAGGTGGTAGTGAGTTTGTCGAGTGAAGCTTGGTCTTCAGGTTTGAGGTTTTGACGGAGGGAAAGCAGGTTGTCAGTGAAGGCATCAAGGATGCGACCTTTGCGGCGCAGGATAGTGGTGAAGGCAAGGCGGGCTGCTTGGGGGTTGTTGGGGACTGCTTTGGTGTGCAGGGAGATAGTTGCAGCCGTCGTGCCAGAAAGCTTTGCCATGTAGTCCTGTTTCTGGCGTTCGGAGCCAACGGCAAGGAGAATGTCCAGGTTGTGTTCCTCAATGTCCATGCCCTGGCTGAGAAGCTCAACAGCACGGGCCGGATTGCCCTGAGCTTGATACAAACCTGCCAGAGTGTTGAGGTTACCTGCCACATCAGGATGCTTGTCCCCCAGCAGGCCTTGCCTCATCTCCAAGGCTTGGCGATAAAGGGGTTCGGCTTCGCTGTATCGTCCCTGCCTCTCGTACAGAAGAGCTAGATTGTTGAGCGTCGTTGCTACAAGAGGATGCTTGTTCCCCAGCAGGCGTTGGTTCATTTCCAAAGCTTGGCGATACAGGGGTTCGGCTTCGTTGTAGCGTCCTTGACTGTAGTACAGAGCTGCTAGATTATTGAGGCTTAGTGCCACATCAGGATGCTCGTTCCCCAGCAAGCGTTGCCTTATCTCCAAGGTTTGTCGATAAAGCGGTTCGGCTTCGCTGTATCGTCCCTGAATCTGGTAAAGAGCTGCCAGATTGTTGAGGCTTTTTGCCACAAGAGGATGCTCTTGCTCCAGCAGGCGTTGATTCATCTCCAAGGTTTGGCGATAAAGGGGTTCGGCTTCGCTGTATCGTCCCTGACTCTCGTACAAACCTGCCAAATTGTTGAGGCTTAGTGCCACAGCAGGATGCTCGTTCCCCAGCAAGCGTTTTCTCATCTCCAAAGCTTGGCGAAACAGGGGTTCAGCTTCGCTGTATCGTCCCTGACTCTCGTACAGATATGCTAGATTGTTGAGACTGGTTGCCACAGCAGGATGCTCGTTCCCCAGCAAGCGTTGCTTCATCTCCAAAGCTTGACGAAACAGGGGTTCGGCTTCGCTGTATCGTCCCTGACTCTGGTACACACCTGCCAGATTGTTGAGGCTTTTTGCCACAAAAAGATGCTCTTGCTCCAGCAGGCGTTGGTTCATCTCCAATGCTTGGCGAAACAGGGGTTCGGCTTCGCTGTATCGTCCCTGACTCTGGTACACATCTGCCAGATTGTTGAGGCTTTGTGCTACATCGGGATGCTCTTGTCCTAGTACCTGCTCCCGAATCGCTAGAGCGCGTTCTGCCAAGGGAATGGCAGCAGCGTACTTACCTTGGTCATTAAGCTGAGTTACTTGTTGCATTAGCTTTTCAGCTTCTGCTAACGCTAGCTCATTTGCTGTGGCTTTCCGCCAACTCAGGGTATAGTTTCCTGTTTCTCCGGCTTTATAGGCATTGGCAATAACCGTGACTCTACCGCTAGTGGGTAGAGTCACGATAATTCTGGCATTGTTTCCACTCCCACCATCATCATCCTCGGCAATCTTTTTGTCCTCAGAGTCGAGCAAAATCAGATAGGAATCAAACTCGCTGCTAGTCAGGTCAATCGTAATCTGCTCACCTGCTCTGCCCTCAAAGGTCTGGACATTGTAATAGCTCTTGTTGTCCTTAAAGGTTCGGCTGTTACTATCGAGTCTGCCCTCAAGGGTGGTTGGTTCAATGCCTCCCAATTTGGCTGGTGCCCCAGATTGAGCCAGATTAAAACTACCTTGCGTTTGGAGTTGAGACGGCGAGTTCCCCAACGCCAACTCCTGGGTACCCCCCAATGACAATGCACTCATCAGAAACAGCAGAAAAACCCGCGAACTGCCCTTCCCCTTTGCCCTTTGCTCCAATCCCAACCCCAGCAACTTAACCCGCAAACTTAGCTGAACCCACTGAAAAGACATCATCTAGCTCTCCCAAGACAATGAGTACCGGCTCTCTGCTCCACATATACCGGGGGCTTGGAAACTTATGCAGTTTTAGTCCAGTAATTTTTCGGATGAGCAGCAAGAAGCACACAAGCAGGAGGAGAAAACATCGAGCAGTTTAGAGAAACTGTTTTCGCAGCACTCCAAGAAAACCCTTCCACGTCTGCTACATGAACTTTACTCCTTTGAGTGATCGCAGGTTCCCTGCTTTTTAACCAGAGCTTTAGTGAGGAGGGCTAGGGGGATCGAACCAGAATAATGCCTACAGACCTTAAAGTTTGCTCTACAAACAGTTCTCAAACAAGGAAAAGTGCATATCCCCCACACCGTCAGATATATGGATTAGCAACTCTAGAATCTGAAGAATTAAGTAACCATGAAACGCCTGTTTTCCAGCATTTGTCTGACTACTTGCCTACTCGGTACTCTTAACCTATCTGCATCTCCACTCTACTCTCAGACAGTTGCCCAAGCCCAAAGCCGCAGCGACTTGTACTACACCTTCTATGGCAAGCAAATTCCACTCGCTATACGACAAGACTTGGTTGCTGTTCAATTCCGCCAAACGACTCGAACTCGCAGTAGTTCCCCATTGCCCCTGCACTTGCAGCTTCAACAAGACTTACAGGAAACAAGCGATACTCGCACCCGAACTCGCACTAGCGCTCCTCTCGTGCCAGTAGACGTTAAACCATTGGGAGAACACTACGCCTTAGTCAGCGTTCCCACCAGCACCCGCAGCACTGCTAACCTTAACCAACAAATTCGCCAGCAGTCCTACGTTGAAGACACGCTTCCCGTCCTTTCCCTCAGCAGCACCGACGAAGAAAACCCATCTGCCTTCGTCCTTCCCAATGAAATCGTTGTCAGCTTTGAACCAGACTTATCCGATAGCCAAATCCAGACACTCCTCGATCGCAACAACCTGAAAGTAATTCGTCCCCTCCGCTTCAGCCCAAACCGCTACCTGGTGCGATCGAACGCAGAAAACGGTGTCGGTATCCTCAACGTAGCCAATCGGCTCAACGGAAAAGCAGGCATTCAATCCGCTACACCCAACTTCATCCAGTCTTTGTCTTATAGCGTCAAAGGGCAAGATATTGATGATGCCGCGTTAGCAGAGGTTCCCAATGCCAATGCTCAACTTCAGCAAACCCTAGCAAGTCTTCCCACCCCAGAAGCACCGTTTCAGAGTTCCCTCCTGCCATTGGCGTGGCATCTAAATAGCACCCCACAACGCGGTAAGAGTTTGCCGCGCACGGACATCCGAGCCACTGAAGCTTGGAAGCAGAGTAATGGTGGTAAAGGTGTAGTTGTTGCTGTCCTTGACACCCTGATTCAATGGGACCATCCTGACTTAGCAAAGAACCTTCATACGGTAAGCGAACGTCCCGATCGACTCCCCGGTGAAGTGCACGGCTGGGACTTCACGGGCAATGGGGTAACTTGTAGCGCCAATGAACCCAAGACTTGCGTCACGGGCGACGCCGATACCCGTATCAGCGAGGCAGAATTGGCAACTTTGCGCCCCCACTTTCAGAACACGTTCCGCCTCTCCGATCGCGAACTACTCCGGGAGTACAAGCAACTCGCCTATCAGCTGCTTAGCAGAAATGGTAACCTCTCTAATGACCGACTCGCTAGTGCCATCCGCAACACGATCCGCAGTCGAATTGGGGCTGAGTTTCACGGGACTTGGGTAACGGGGGCAATTGCAGCTCAACCTCAAACAGGGCAAGGAGCGATCGGGGTGTCTCCCAACGCTGAAATTCTGCCCGTGCGGGTATTTGGTTTATATGGAGAAATCACCTCCGCTCGACTGATTGAAGCGATCGGCTATGCTGCCGACCGAGGTGCAGATGTGATTAACATGAGCTTGGGCGGTTTACTCCCCGACCAGGAATTGACCGACCAGATTTTTCAGGTGTTGGACAAGTCCCCCAATGTAGCGCTCGTTGCCTCCGCAGGCAATGAAAGTTTGGATGGCGTTGCTTTTCCCGCCGCTATTCCCGGAGTGATTTCTGTAGGTGCTACCAACCTCAACGGTAGACGGACGTTCTACAGCAGCTATGGGGGGCGTTTGGATGTGGTTGCTCCTGGTGGGGAAACAACGATGGCGTTGAAAGAAGGCATCCTCACCACAGGCGGTACTTGGGTTGATGGCTTTTGGCAGGGTATGCCAATTCCCAGCTATGCTTGGGCTTCTGCTGTCGATCCGCAGGGCAAATACTTCCAAGTCCAAGGTACGTCTTTCTCCGCACCGATTGTATCTGGAATTGTGGCTCTGATGAAAGGAGTCAATCCCAATTTGAATCGCGATCGCATCACCAAAATCCTCAAAGAAACCGCTAGCTACGAAGGATTGAACCTATCGCGTGCAGACCTCAACCGCTATCGACTTCAGAGCCAAGTTGGACTAACAATGCGCCAAGACCGAGTATCCGGCATCTTCCCTTTTCCTCAACCCGTTTCAGCGGAACAATACTTCTTTGGCAATGGTTTGGTTAATGCTGAGGCAGCCGTGCGAAAAGCTCGACGATAACTTCCCATGTCAAGTTCTCTCGTTCTCCGGATGGCCGAGTGTTTATCAACCAGCACCTGCGCGTACACAAAAGCAAAATCGAGGGGTGCTGTTGAGCTAGCCGTGATGACGATGCGATCGTGCGATACTAGAAGCGATCGCCCAGATGGACGCTGAAACTTTGTTGATGATGCTGAGAACGCCTGCACGAATAAGCGAGCGCGACGAGTCAATCACATTTTTAGATTAAACTCACTTCTAATCCTGTTCAGGTGACAAAGAAAGCTGGGGGAGCCAGCATGCCCTGACGGTTGTTAATCATCGACTCGCAAGCCGTGAAGAATACCTGTAATGCCAGTGTGGAGTCGAAAGGTTTCTGTCATTACAAGTGCACCAATGGCATCAAACGCCACCTCGCGGTTGATACATTAGGTTTGCCGTTGGCTTCTTTTATTGTTAAAGGTACGCGACAAAGCCATTTGAGGTTAGTCACCAATGCCAGGTTTGGAGCACCATACAAGGCACTATCGACAACCATCAGACTATCCAGCGTCAATTGTTCTCTAAACTCACATAAAATTTTGGCAAATACGGCATTGTCTGCCTCGTTCCCATCCGCCACCCTCAAAAATAAGGGTACATCGCCATCTCCACTACTAATTAAGTCTAAAATGAACTGTTTGAGATCGGGTCTATCGTCACGAGAGTAACCGTAAGTAATCTCAATAGGACTTGGGGCTACTTTCTCCTCTATATCCGGCCAGTTGGGTTTGTCTCTATTCAATTCTCCACTAATAAAAGTTACTTTGGGTAGCTCCCATTCATACTTCCCATGCACATGAAATGAGGAAGAATCTAGATGAACACTGTGTGTTGACACTCCATACTTGTTGGCAGCTTTTAAGGCGATACTCGTGAACAGTTGCTCAAGTCCTGTACTGTAGAGTTTGTCTAAGACTCTGCCCAAACGGTCATCGTTTAGATGCTCGCCTTTGACTCCCTCTCCAATTAAATGTTCTGTCGCTTTCCCTTCAAAAAATTTTGGAAACATGTACAATGGTGCCGATACAAAGCCCATCTCGAAGTTGGCTGTGTCTAGAGAGGCGGCGTTGCCAAAAAGGAGCGTGCGATCGAGGTTAGGACGATCTTTTCTGCGTAAGGAATGAATCGCCGCAATTTTGGCAGATAAACCAGAGGGCGGAATCCGCGGAGCTTGGTTTGTGATGCCATTGGCACAACCAAAGAGCATGAAGCGTAGCTATCCTGTAGGGAATAGCCATCCTACAATACAGCTTAGTCTCCCATCATCCGCATGATACCTAAAGCGCGATCGCCTCTGTAAAGCAAGAAGCGATTGTCTTTAGCGGAAGCGCTACCACTATTGCTGGCAGCTTTGCCTACACCATAGGGAACACCAAAAATGTAAGACAAACCGCGCCATGTGGAAATGGTGTCAATAAATCATTGCTAGCGCTGGGTCCTGATTCCGGGCTTTACGTCTAACTGAGCATCATTCCTCAGCTAACAGGGCTTCCATTTGTTTAAGCAGTTTTTCGAGTGCTTGTTGCTTTTCAGGATTGTTCCACAACTTCGCTTTTTGCAAACGATTCGATGTTTCCTTAAAGATAATTTTTAGGGACTGAGGTTTTTCTTGAGGCTTCCTTTGCAATCGAATTCGTTCGAGGATTTCTTTAAGTGAAAGATTCTCTTGTATTGCCTCAAAAAGTAACGCTTGCCGAGCTTGATTATCCTTGAGACGAGCGATCGCTTGTGCCTTAGTGTACTCAATTTGACCTTGCCGCAAGGCTTCAATAACCTCATCCGGTAGGTTGAGTAAAGGTAGCCGACTGCTCACGAAGGATTCCCAACTCATCAGTCCCAGAGAGTCGAACATCGTTTTAACCAGTTCTCCCTCCTGGCTACCCAAAACGTTTTGGGTAACTTTTCCTTTGACCTCATTTTGCATTCGGTAGAGCAAGGCACGAGCTTCTTCAGCACTGCTCGATAGTTGGGTAGCCAGGAGTTGCAAGATGGCTTCCGTTTCCTCGACAGGATTTAAATCTTCGCGCTGGAGGTTCTCAATCAATGAAAGCTGGAGAGCCTCTTCATCAGTTAGTTCCCTGACAACAACAGGAATTTCAGTTAACCCTGCCTTTTGGGCTGCGCGGTAACGACGCTCCCCTGCGACTAACTCATACTCTCCCGGATGTAGAAGTCGAACCAAAAGAGGCTCTAGGATACCTAGTTTCTTAACTGAAATAGTCAATTGCTCTAACTTGTCTGGATCGAAGTAGCGTCGGGGCTGCTGTTGAGGTAAGCGAATCGAACTAATCGCCACCACCTGGGCTGCTGCCACTGGAGGTTCTCCTAGAAGAGCGGCTACACCTCTCAACTTACTTGTATAAGGCTGATCTTTTTTGCTCACAATTTGTTAGAGTTTCTCTAAACTTAGGGCAATGCGTTCCAGAATAGCAACGGCTGGATGCTTGGCTCTGGACTTGGCTAAGGGCAATCGCTTCTCAGAAGCATCAGCAAAAGCGATCGAGCGAGGAATTGGCTCGTAAACCGTTGCTAATGGGGAAAGCTGCTCTTTGATGGCTTTTAGGGTTCGGCTTTCTTGAGCTGTACGACCATCGTACATCGTGGGAATAAACCCTGCGATCGCTAAATTTCGGTTAGCCTTAGCGCGAAGTCTAGCCACTGTATTCAATAGCAAATCAGTTCCTTGAAATGCCTTAAATTGAGTTTGGATTGGGACAAGTACATGAGTGGAAGCAACCAGGCTAATCACACTCAAAATTCCTAAACTGGGAGGACAATCGATAAAAATAAAATCGTAGTTATTCAAGACAGGAACTAAAGCCTCCTTGAGCCGCATCTCTCGCATCAAGGCGCTAACCAATTCAAGTTCAGCTGCACTTAAGTTGATATTGGAGGGAGCGATATCCAGTCCGTGAATTTTACCCTGAATGGGCAACGGTTCTTCTCCCACAATTGCTTCATACACAGTAGTCTTCAACTCAACTGGGTCAAGTCCTATAAAAGTGGTTAATGAAGCTTGAGGGTCTAAATCGACCAAGAGAACCCGATGCTTTCGTTGTGCTAGATGGTAACCCAAGTTTAGGGTCAGCGTACTCTTAGCAACGCCTCCCGATTGATTAAATAGTGAAATTACCTTGGTCAAGGTATTTTGCCCTCACAATAAAGTAGTATCCCAAATTATCTCGTCCATAACGCATTTACTCATCATTCCTACAAATCAAACTCTTTCATCAGTGACTTGAGTTCTCGGTCAAGAGCATCCTGCCATTCCTGCCACTGATTGAGTCCTATATCATTCACTTTCACCTCCGTGACATTTGGTTCTCCTGCCAGCCTTTGACAAAGTTTGAGCATCCGACGATTCAGGAAGCTTTGATATTTGAGTTCATTAGCTTGTAGTTGGCGACAAATTCTCTCGTAGGTGCGCTGGTGCATTCCCTTAGGACGCTCTGGAAATGGGGCAAACCCGGATAGGTCGTCACCCCTAGCTCCTAGTTTTCGTCTGAGCTTGACGATTTCGAGGTTCAGTTGCTCGCGCTCACCAACCTGACAACTGACATGGGTTAATTGCTGGCAGCGGCGACAGGCTAAAGTTCCCCTAAGTGAACACTGGTACAGCTTCCCTACACGAGTGCTGCAACACGGACAAAGAAACCAAGGTCGCTGTCCACCGTAGTGGCAATCTGTCCAAGTCAGTGACAGCTCATAGTTTTTACCCAAAAACTTGACTCTTACCTGTTGCGCTTTAGTCGTTAGACTGGGTTTCACCTGACCGATAGATAGCTCTAAGCATTGCTCTATCGTCTGTTTGGGTGTTAATCCTAGAAATCCATATCTTCCTGAACCATATCCACCCATTTTTTTACCTAAATCATTAGGAAATTTTAGC
>DATNPI010000200.1:0-19250 GCA_036703325.1 Coleofasciculaceae cyanobacterium | reverse complement strand
ACGCTTAGACGGTTTTGGGGGCGTTGTCATTGCTAATCACAATGCGCCATTACAATCGGTCATCTCCGGTGAGAAGCAAGCGGTTCGACAAGTCGTCGATGCTCTAAATGTCGCCGAGATTATGGCACGGATGCTGCCCGTTGCTGGCGCTTTCCATTCGTCTTTGGTGGCGTCCGCTCAGGTATCCCTAGCAGGGGCGATCGCTTCTGCACCGATGCAGTCCCCCAAAATCCCTGTTTACGCCAACTCCACCGCTCGTCCCTACGACTCTGAAATTGACGCCATCCGCAACCAGTTATCCAAACACTTGCTCTCTCCTGTGGAGTTTGTCAGCCAAATCAATGCCATGTATGAAGATGGTGCTCGGATTTTCGTTGAAGTCGGGCCTAAAAATATCCTGAGCAAACTCGTTGGTCAAATTCTTACTGACAGAAACCATACGGTTGTCTCCCTAGATGGGCAGGGCGGTGGATTGCGAAGTCTACTAATGGCTCTAGGGACATTGGTAACACATGGTGTTGGCATCAAGTTAACGGCTTTGTTTGAGGGACGTGACGTTCAGCCGCTAGATTTGTCCAGGTTGGTGGAATTGACACGAAAACCAGAGTTGCCTCCCACCGCTTGGCTGGTGAACGGCGGCAGTGCCAGACACAAGAGCGAGGTAATTGGTTATCCCGGTAAGCTCCCGCCCTTATCCCTTGAGACGGCAGCACAGGCCAGTAAGGGAGCCGGAGAGCAGGGGAACAAGGTTGTAGGGGCGGGTTTTACTGATAACCTTACAACTCCAACAGACAACCTCACTAAACCCGCCCTCTTGGGCGAGCAGGAGAGAATTCACTCCATCACCCCATCTTCTGCAAAACCCGCATTTCAATCCACAAAACCGCTACAAATGTCAACGCCAACCCCCGATCAAGGTGCTTTTCAATCCGCCGTCCCTCCAGTATCACCTGCCAATCATCAGGCTCCGGTTTCAGGAGAAGCGGCTTTAGTGGCTTACCAAGCCTACCAACAAACAATGCGTCAATTTTTGACGCTACAGGAACAGGTAATGCAGCAGTTTCTGAGTGGCGGTCAGATGGGTCAAATTGTACCTCCGACCCCAGCCGCAACTCCTGCACCCATAAGTCCTGCTGTCCAACAAAGTTTGTCCAATGGCAGACATAACGGCAATGGTGTAGTGAAGCCCCCTAGGCAAGTTCCAACACTTAACGGAGTAAGCACTGCCAAACCTGCACCTTCCCCAGTAGTGACAGTGACTCCGACCGTTGAACCTGTAGCGCCATCACCGCCTGTAACAGCTTCTCCCTCTTCTCTCCCCAATCGTGCTGACTTGATCCAACTATTGTTGCAGCTAGTGAGCGATCGCACCGGCTACCCACCAGAGATGCTGGGGTTAGACCAAGACATGGAAGCCGAACTGGGAATTGATTCAATCAAGCGGGTGGAAATCCTGGGTGCGCTCCAGAAAAGCCTGCCTGAAACCCTAGCTGCCAACGTCAAAGAGCGGATGGAAAGCTTAACCCGCGTTAAGTCTCTCAATGGCATAGTTGAACAATTGCTCATCAATCTGCCAACTGCTTCACCTACGGCTGCATCAATCTCACCAATGCCAACGATAGGGACGCAAAACCTTGCACCCTTACCGGATAAAATCACCCTAACCCAGACCCTATTACGTTTGGTAAGCGATCGCACCGGCTACCCGCCAGAGATGCTGGGGTTAGACCAAGACATGGAAGCCGAACTGGGAATTGACTCGATCAAGCGGGTGGAAATCTTGGGGGCACTTCAGAAAAGTCTGCCAGCGTCTTTAGCCGCCAGTATGCAGTCCAAGATGGAAAGCCTAACCCGCGTCAAATCCCTCAACGGTATTGTTGAGCAGTTGCAGTTGCTGCCATCTACATCGCCTGTAGCTCAGGAGGAAAATCGCCTGGGAAAGTTGACACCAGGAGGGAGACGATTGAGCGCTACGTGATGCAGGCACGGCAAGAACCCTTGCCTGTGTGCGAATTGCTCTCCCCCACAGGTCTATTCTTGATTACAGAGGACGAGTTGTCAGTAGCCCCCTTCGTTGCTGAGGCCTTGCAGCAAAGGGGTGCCCGTACAGCAGTTATCAAGACCTCCAGCCTCCGATCTGCCGTTAGCGGAATGGAACAAAGTTCAGGCGATCGCACTTCGCGATCGCCCCAAGATCTGACCTCGTTGGTGGCTCAACTGCGTCAACTCTACGGTTCTATTACGGGGATTGTACACCTAGCCCCGCTCGCCGCTATCTCCATGCCAGACAACCTAACAGACTGGCGGCAATATACTCAGATCCAGTCCAAAAGCCTGTTCCATCTGCTACAGCTGTGCGCTGCCGATCTGCAAAAGGCAGGTCAACAACAGCAGGGTCGGGTACTGGCAGCTTCATTATTGGGTGGTTATTTTGGTCGAGATGGTCGCTGTGGGCCGGGTCTACCGGCTGGGGGAAGTAGTAATGGTTTATTAAAAACCCTGATTACTGAGTGGTCAGGTGTTCATGCCAAAGCGATCGACTTCGATGCTAGCCTGTCTCCCGCAGATATGGCGCAGCACATTATCAACGAGCTACTTTTACCAGGAGGTCGTGTAGAAGTCGGCTATCCTCAAGGCAACCGAACAATCTTCCAGACTGTTGCTGCACCCTTAAGCTATGGGGAGAGAGGGAAAGGGGGAAAGGCGGAGAGGGGGAGAATTGCTCAATCTCTAATCCCTGATGCTGATTGGGTTGTCTTGGTGACTGGCGGTGCCCAGGGTATCACAGCTGAAATCCTCAATGGATTCGTTATCCCAGGGATGATACTGATTGTGGTTGGTCGCTCACCTGAACCTTCCGAAGAGTCCCCTGCAACGGCTGGCATTGTTGATATCGGACGGATACGCCAAGTCTTATTGGAACAGGCGCGAAAGCAAGGGTTGTCATCAACACCGATGCAGATTGAGGGTCAAATCAAGAGAATGCTGCGCGATCGCGCAATGCGTCGTAATCTCGAACATTTCAGACAAATAGGCGCGAACTTTGAGTATTTGTCAGTTGATGTCAGAAACACTGACGAATTTGGTTCACTCATCGATAGCATTTACTCTCGTTACGGCCGTTTGGATGCCGTCATTCATGGTGCTGGCATCATCGAAGATAAGCTGATTACTGACAAAACCTCAGCTTCCTTGGATCGCGTGTTTGATACCAAGGTAGACAGTACCTTCATTCTCAGCCGTCATTTACGCCCTGACTCCTTGAAAGCACTGGTTTTATTTAGTTCAGTAGCTGGTCGCTGCGGCAATCGCGGTCAGTCTGACTATGCTGCTGCCAACGAAGTCATGAATCGTCTGGCCTGGCAGATGGACGAACGTTGGCAAAATACAAGGGTTGTAGCCATCAATTGGGGACCTTGGGACACCACTGGTATGGCTTCCGAAGAAGTCAATCGCCAGTTTAGAGAACGTGGTATCATCCCGATTCCCCTGCCAGGTGGTCGCCAGTTTTTTGCCGAGGAACTACGTTATGGTCACAAGGGTGAAACTGAAGTGATTGCCGGTGAGGGACCGTGGGAAGCCTACGAAGCCGAAAAGGGGAAAATCCAACCATGAGTTTAGAAATCTCACCTACCGATATCGCGATTATCGGTATGTCTGCTTTATTCCCTGGAGCTAAGGATCTACGTACTTACTGGCAAAACATCCTTAATAAAGTAGATGCCATCCAGGAGGCTCCCGACAAATGGGCTAAACCCTATTTCGAGCCGAATTCTAAGGACAATGATCGCGTCTACACCCGTAAAGGGGGCTTTCTCGGTGATTTAGCCGAGTTCAACGCGATTGAATTTGGTGTCATGCCGAATTCTGTGGAAGGTTCGGACCCCGACCACTTTCTCGCATTGAAACTGGCACGGGATGCTCTAGATGATGCTGGCTACACCCAAAAGCCATTTAATCAAGAAAAAACTGGGATAATCCTAGGGCGTGGCAGCTATATCAACCGTGGCTTTACCAATGTTGTACAGCACGGCATGATGGTAGACCAAACCCTGGACTTGCTGCGTCAACTCAATCCAGCACTTGAGGAAGACACTTTAAGCCAAATCCGCAAAGAACTCAAAGCGGGCTTACTGCCCTTTAATGCGGAGATGGCACCCGGCATCGTGCCGAATGTGGTGACAGGTCGCATTGCTAACCGCTTGGGCTTAATGGGTCCAAACTACATTATTGATGCCGCTTGTGCCTCTTCTTTGGTTTCTGTTGAGTTAGCCATTAAAGAGTTATTGAGTCATCGCTGCGACATGATGCTGGCGGGAGGAGTACACGCCCCCGCACCGCCACAGCTGCACATGATGTTCTGTCAACTCGGTGCGCTGTCACGCTCGAATATCCGACCATTTGACCAGTCTGCGAATGGCACTTTGCTGAGTGAAGGCATAGGGATTGTGGTTCTCAAACGCCTTGCGGATGCTGAACAAGATGGCGATCGCATTTATGCCGTCATCAAAGGCGTCGGTAGCTCTAGTGACGGCAAAGCCCTTGGCTTACTAGCACCCCGTTTAGAGGGCGAAGTCCTCGCTATCCAACGAGCCTATACAGAAAATAACATCGATCCAGATACTGTAACCTTAGTTGAGGCACACGGCACAGGCATACCCTTAGGAGACAAGACTGAACTGCGCTCTCTGACTCAAGTCTTTGGTCAACGTCGAGGACAAGTCCCTCACCGGGCGCTGGGTTCTGTGAAATCAATGATCGGTCACTCCACGATTGCCGCAGGAGCCGCCAGTCTGATCAAAACGGCTTTAGCATTATACCACAAAATCTTGCCGCCGACGCTTTGTGACGAGGTTAACCCAGCCTTAGAAATTGAAAAGACGTCTTTTTATATCAATAATGAGGCTCGACCCTGGATTCACGGGCTACGGAAAGTACCTCGCCGTGCTGGTGTAAATGCCTTTGGCTTTGGTGGAGTAAATGCTCATGCCGTGCTTGAAGAATACACGAAAGCACAGCCGCAAGATACGAAGCTACTCCATAATCAATGGCCTACAGAGCTTCTGTTATTTTCAGCTAATAATCGTACAGCTGTTGTTGATGCCATCAACAAGGTACAACAAATTCTCCAAGTTAATCCCAGTATTTCCCTGGCTAACTTAGCTTACAGCCTCTCAACCCAAGCTTTTGGTAGCCATCGACTGGCAATCATTGCCAGGGATGTCCCCGACTTAGAAAGCAAACTTAACTTGGCGCTGGAGAAACTCAAGGATACTGAACGCAATCGTCTCCAAGTCAGAAGTGGCATCTACTATGCACAAATTAACCCGAACGCCGAACAGGAGCAAACAGCATTCCTTTTTCCGGGAGAAGGGTCACAATATCCCAATATGCTGGCTGACCTTTGCCTGTATTTTCCCAAAGTCCGGGAGTGGTTCGACTTACTAGACGAAACCTTTGCCGAAACAAGGGAACATCCATCTAGCCGCTTTATTTTTCCGCCACCTACTGGCCTAACCAAGGAAGAACGGCGTCTGGCTAAAGAACAGTCATTCAGGATGGATGTGGCTTCAGAATCCGTGTTTACCGCCAGTATGGCATTGTACGAACTGCTGTGCGATTTGGGCATCAAGAGCGATGTCATGGTTGGTCACAGTACTGGGGAGAGTACTGCCCTGATCGCTTCAGGTATTGTAGGTCTGGCGGGGCGGGAAGAACTGATGGAAAAAATACGCCACCATAACCGGATTGCCAGTAGTTTTGAAGCGAACGACAGCATTCCTAAGGGAGTCCTCTTGGCAGTGGGTGCTGTTGACTCAGGTTTGGTGCAACAGCTTGTTGATACTTTCCAAGGGCGTCTACATCTGGCGATGGACAACTGTCCAAATCAGGTAGTCTTGTTTGGAAGCGATCGCGATATCGATGCCGCTGTCGTTCAGCTGCAAGCGGCTGGTGGTATTTGTATCCGCCTGCCCTTCGACCGTGGTTATCACACTCCGCTTTTTGAAAAAGTAGCGATCGCCTTCCGTGAGTTCTATGATGGTTTGGACGTAGGTTCTGGTCATACGCCGCTTTACAGTTGTGCCACTACAGAACCTTTCCCGACAGAGGCAGAGGGAATTCGTGCCTTGGCAGCCAAACAGTGGTCTAACCGAGTGTGCTTTCGGGAAACAATTGAAAAACTCTATAACCAGAAGATTGGTACCTTCATTGAAGTTGGCCCTAGTAGCAACCTAACCGGTTTCGTCGATGACATCCTCCGGGGCCGTGAATACCTTGCCCTAGCCAGCAATAATCAGCGCCGTTCCGGTCTTGAACAAATCCAACATTTGTTGGCTAGGCTTTGTGTGAAGGGCATAAAGGTCGATATGACCTATCTGTACAAGCATCGGGAAGTTACCCAAGTTAACCTAGATACTGCCAGCCTGGGGGAAAATGGCTTTTCTTTGAAAAGCCCTGTTTTGGAGCTTACTATGCCAAGGTTGCAGCTACGACCAGAATTCATCCAAACGATACAGGACAAACTCTCTGCCAAGGAGGTGTTGTCACAATCAGTCAGCGGAGACGATACACAGACGCGGAGACGATACGGGGACACGGGGAGTTCTGAACTTGGTTCTAGTACGCTAACAACGAATGGAGCAATAGACTTTTCAGAATCTCCGCGTCACCCTGTCTCCCCGGAAAGGCGTCAATCCTTACCAACCACTCATGACTACACCCCTTTGCAGGAGAATCACCAATCACCAATTCCCAATCACCAATCACCAATCACCAATTCCCAACCCCCAACAGATTCCCGCTTATCGTTGCTGTGTTCCCACTTTGACTTGATGCAAGAGTTCCTTGCCAGTCAAGGAAGGGTGATGACAACGCTGTCTGCTAATCTTGCTAACTGGGATAATGTTACGAATGGTTCCTCTGTTGTTGACGTAGGAACACGGCATACCCTGCCCTTACTGCCCCGAACCCCAGAAGAAGCTTGGCCACTCTTAGGCAGGATTATTGAAAAGGATTTCCACCACCTGTACTGCGAACGTCGCTTTGACTTAGAGCATGACGTTTTTCTCCATGACCACACCTTAGGGCCTACACCTTCTAAAGCCCATCCAGAACTACTCCCTCTCCCCGTCATCCCCCTTGCCATCAGCATGGAAATCCTGGCTGAGGCAGCAGCTTACCTATTAGGTGGGGAAAAATTAGTCATCGCACTTTACAATGTACGCGGCTATCGCTGGCTAGCCCTTGAGCAAGGTCAGCTAGACTTGGGCATACTTGCTCAGTTGCAGCCCAAACAGGATGAACAAACCTGGGATGTTCATGTGCAACTGTTCCAGTACAGCAATGCAGAGGCAAACAACCGTGTTTTAGTAGTTGAAGGCTACGTCAGACTCTCAGATCAATTCCCGTCATCTCCAAACCCAGAAGCCTCTTCCTTAGAAAATCCTAGACTCCATATTTGGTCAGATGCCGAGTTGTACAGTCATGGTATGTACCATGGACCGTGTTTTCAAGGAGTCAAGCATATCCGTCAAGTTGGAGAGCAAGGTATTGAAGCTGATTTACAGGTGATATCGCTCAACAACCTTTTCAGACATATCGAACAGCCTGTATTTCTAATCCATCCTCTCCTCCTTGACGCCGCTACACACCTGATTCCTTATTGGGTAGTGGATCAATTCCGTACTGAGTTATTTCATAGCTTCCCCTTTGAGGTCACGGCTTTTCAAGCCTTTGAGGCGCAACTGTCTGCCAATAGTACAGTGCTGTGTCGAGGGCGGATGAGCTTCCTAGGCGAACGACAAATCCAGTCAAACTTTGATTTTATTGATGAAACAGGTCGGGTTATCGCCCGCTTAGAGGGGTTGCTGGCAATATACCTGGATGTTCCTGGCGAGTACCATCAATGCCGTCAGGATCTACAAACTACCTACTGGTCGAAGCCTTGCTTGCGGGCGGAAACTGGGCTTGTGTGCCGACGCCTTGGTCCTCCCGCAGCAAGCTTTCTTGATGAATTGGGTGGCGTTATCAAACCAATAGTTGCCCATTGGATGCTCAACGAGAAAGAACGCGAGTTTTGGTATAGCCTACCGGAAAAAGGGCCTCGGCGCAGTGATTGGTTGCTTGGTCGGATTGCGGCTAAGGATGCATTACGCCAGTGGGCAAAAGCAACCTTCCAACTGGAACTTGCACCCGTGGATATTGAAATACTATCCGCAGAATTGGGTAAGCCTATAGTGCGTTGTCCAGAACTTGAGCGTCTAGGTTCGCTACCTGCTCTTTCTATCAGCCACAGCCGAGGCTACGTTGTTGCTGCGGTAGCTAAACCCGGTATGTGTGTTGGTATCGATATTCAACGCCTTGATGGCATTCGTGCTGATGATGTGCTCAACGGAGCCTTTACTCAACCAGAGATAGACTTGTTGGCACAACTGCCTCAACAAGATCAAGCCACGAGTATCGTTGGGCTTTGGTGTGCCAAAGAAGCCGCCGCCAAAGCATCTAGCATGGGGCTGATGGGCGATCCTCGGCAATGGCAAGTCAGTCACTATTCACTAATCGACGCACAAGTTGTTATCATCCATGCTGGAAAATCTTTTCAGGTCAAGCTTGATTACACTGATGGAGAGATTCTTGCTATCTGCCACCAATACTCGGAGTAGATAGATTTTTCTGTGCGACAGTTTCCAGTGCCTGAAATAGTAAACATTCAAGTTTAAAAGGGGATTCATTCATGTCCAGTACTGCAAAAAATTCAGCCCTTACCCGAGAGGAGATTCAGTCGAGAGTGATTGCTGTTTTAGAGGATATGACGGCTGATTGGGAACTAGATTCTAGCGAGAGTATTGGTTCCGAAACCGGGCTGATGGAGCATTTGGCATTTGAATCCATTGATGTTGTTCAATTGGTGGTGGCTCTAGAAAAAGAATTTGACTGCAAAGGGTTGCCATTTGAAAAATTATTTATGAATGATGGTGACTACGTTGATGAAATTTTGGTCAAAGAGGTAGTTGATTTTCTAAGTGAGGACCTTAAAAAGTAATTACCTGATGAGCGAACTACTGAGCGGGTGAAGCTAGCAGGATAATTTCCTGTTAGGGAAGTAAATTAGCATTCGGTTGGGATTACAAAAGGCGCTTGTGCGAACAGAGGCACCTAGCTGAGTGTTCGACTATCAAGGTCTTGTCAGGGTAGAAGGAGTGAAGAAAGAAAATGGATTGGTTCGAGTGGCACAAAGGCTATAGGCGATCGCCAGCGCTAAACGCTCGACTCAGCCTGGTTCGCCTACAAATTGCCAACTGCCTGGACGCGTGCCCAACCGGAGAGATTCGCGTGGTGAGCGTCTGTGCTGGTGACGGGCGTGATTTGCTTGGAGTATTAATCGATCACCCTCGGACTCAGGATGTGAAGGCACGACTAGTGGAACTAGATCGGCGACTAGTAGAATGCGGACGAGCAGCAGCCCAGGAGGCGGGACTGTCAGAGCAAATAGAGTTTGTCAATGGCGATGCCACCATGTCATCGGCTTACGAAGGGATAGCGCCTGTGGATTTGGTAATTGTCTGTGGTGTCTTTGGCCATGTACGCGAAGCTGAAACACCTCGACTGGTTCAAACCCTCTCCTGCCTCTGTAAATCTGGTGGATTCGTTGTTTGGACTCGTCGCCTCAACGATAGTGAGAGTACTCGTCACGCTGCCGCGATCCAAACGCTCCTACGTGAATCTGCATTTGAGGAAGTGTGCTTTGAAGTGACTCCGCAAGGAAAATCTGGAGTGAGTACTCATCGTTATCTCGGCGAAGCATTGGCTTTACCTAATAACCAGCAGTTGTTTGAGTTTTCAGATTTTTCTGGACCTAGGGACTCGGAAATCCCCGATACTGTTGGTCAATTAACGAAGGGTCTGACCCCTCCCCCCTAAAATTGGGATTTGGAAGAGGCTTTTGCTCGAATTTTCTCCCCCTTGTCCCGCTTGTCTTCCTTGTCTCCCTGTTATAGGGGTAACACCCTCACGAATTTGCTAACAGTATCATCCCCTTGGAGGCAGGTTCCTCTGGAAACTCTATCGGTAGCACTTTAGACCTTTGTACTTTTTCTAGTAGACCGCAAAACAACAAACAACAGAGTTTAATTAGCGATGAATAAAGCTTTGATGATTGGCCTCGACGGTGCCACCTTCTCGTTACTCAAGCCGCTGATGGACGATGGCATCATGCCTTTTTTGAAAAAATTTCTCAGTGAAGGCGTTCATGGGGATTTGATGTCAACGCCCAATCCCTTGACACCCCCTGCATGGATATCTATGGTCACAGGTAGAAGCCCTAATGTTCATGGAGTCCATGACTTTCTACGACCAGAGTCTTCTAATGGCGATGTGTTCCTCAAAATCAATGACTCGCGGGATATTCGCTGTGAGACACTATGGTCTATGGCAAGCCGTCAGGGAAAGCGGGTGACTTCCCTTAATTTTTTTGGAATGTCACCTCCAGTACCAATTAACGGTTATCTGATTTCTGGCTTTATGCCCTGGAAGCATCTACGCAGTGCTACTTATCCCTCTACCTTTTTTGATAACTTAAAAAGCCTGCCTAATTTCAACTACAAGAACTTGGGTATGGACATCAGCGAAGAAAAGAAGTGCGTTCAGGGCTTAGATGAAGGAGAACACGAAAGTTGGATTACCGTACACTCTCAACGAGGCAAAGCTTGGGCAGATGTACTGTATTACCTAATGGAAACCGATCCGACTGATTTAAGTGCGATCGTCTTTGATGGCCCTGACAAAATACAGCACCTGTTCTGGCGCTATCTAGACCCCGTTCTCGTCGAAACTAACCCAAGCCCTCACGATGCCCGTATCCGTGAACTTTGCCTAAACCACTTTAGAGAGCTAGATGCTATTATTGAGCGCCTCGTTTTCTTAGCTGGTCCTGAAACTAATGTAATCATGACTTCAGATCATGGATTTGGTGCAACTACCGAGGTAGTTTACCTTAATGAATGGCTGGCTCGGAACGGTTATTTAAAATGGGCCCAAAAGGCAGAAGTAGATTCTAGAGGAAAGCTAACAGCTGACCGGATGAAAGATCATCTAATGATGATTGACTGGAAAAACACCCATGCCTATTGCCCTACGCCCAGCAGTAATGCCATTTTCATTCAAAAAGACAATGGCTCTGGAAAGGGCGTCAAAGACGAAGATTATGGGGAATTTTGTGCAAAGTTGAAGCAGCAGTTGCTGGAGTATAAGAATCCAGCAGATGGTGAACAAATTTTTGTCAATGTAGAGCTGAATAAGCGAGAACGCTCCCCTGATACGGATGGCTTACCCGATATTAATATCAAGCTGCGGGATAGCGGGTTTGTGTCTATCCTCAAGTCCACAGAGGTAGTGAAACCGCGAGAAAAACCAGAGGGGACGCACCGTCCGAATGGTATTTTTATCGCCCGTGGACCAGATATCGAAGTCGGTCAACAGATTCAACCTTTATCGATTCTCGATATTACCCCTCTGTTATTGTATTTTCTGGGATTACCTGTCCCTAAAGATCTGGAAGGTAGAGTACCAACAGAAATTTTGCGTACCGCGACATTAATGAACCATCCAGCTGAACGCCAGGGTGTAACTAAATCCTTACAGGATGAAGCTGATGAGCCTAGAGAAGATGCCTCTGATGAAGAAAAAGAGGCTTTAATGGCACAGTTGAAATTACTGGGTTACATGGATTAACTGGAAATACACCCATAGACATTCATCTAAGAAATATAACCCCTAACTCAGGCTGGCTTGTGTTAACCAATCCTAGAGTTCTTGTCATTATCCACATCTTTGTATAACCGCAGATAATTATCTGCGGTTACCAATACGAATTATGCCCGAAATTGTTGTCGATGATGTTGCTCTGCATTATCAATGTTTTGGCGAAGGTGAGAACTTATTGCTCATCCACGGGTTAGGTGCAAACCTCGCCTTCTGGTTTCCGGGCATCGCCTCCATGTTGTCCCAGCATTACCGTGTTATCTTATACGACCTTAGAGGGCACGGCAAAAGTGGTATGCCCACCTCCGGGTATACGATGGCACACATGACACGCGACCTCTATGCCTTGCTTGAACATCTTGGCGTGGAGCGTCTCCATGTCGTTGGTCACAGTTTTGGTGCTAGAGTTGCCGTACATTACGCCATTGTTTACCCTCACCAAGTTGCTACCCTTACCGTGGCGGATACCCAGTTCAGATGCTTGCAACCCAGGATACGGCTGCGCGAGTGGTCATATTGGGAAACCTGGAAACAGCAACTAGAGCAAAAGGGTGTCCCAGTGCCTTCTGAGGATGAGTTTATTAGCTTTCATCTACTCAAACATTTAAATCAGGTTTCTCTTGAGTTGACTCAAGGTTCCCTAGCCAAAAAAAGACGGGGTCCCTCTTTGAAAAATCGTGATATGGGGAAAAGGGGGGCGGCACGTTGGGAGCAGTTGATGGAAACCACTACTGCCAAGCAGGAACTTGACGATGGTGAGCAGAAGATAACGCAAGAAGATATTAAAAAAATTGCGATGCCTACTCTGGCAGTTTACGGAGAGTATTCACACTGCCTCGCCTCTTGCGGTAAGTTGAAAGAATTAATAAAGGATTGCCAGGTTGTCATCCATCCCAAAGTGGGGCACTTTCACCCTGTTGTCGAACCCGGAATGTTTATTGAGACTCTAGAGCAATTCCTACAGGCACATCCGTTAAACTCTGGAAGCCTGGAAGTGAAAACGAGCCTGGGGAAAGATTGACAGGCTTTAGCTAAAACAGCAGAAGCCCCACACTGAATTTCGAGTTATCCGGAAAGCTTCGCATTAATATGACCAGAGCAGACAGACCCTAGAAGAAGTTACGCAAAAAATTTAGAGAAGTCATAGAACAGTAGTGTGGACAAAATTCGATACGAGGCACTGACCAACGAATGGATATCGACAGTAAAGTCGCTATTGTTACCGGCGGCAGTAGTGGTATCGGACAAGCTGCCTGTATCGCCTTAGCCAACGCAGGATTTCATCTTGTGGTTGTTGGCACCAGAGGCGATCGCATCAACGCAACGCTGAATTTGCTCCACAGCTCTGGAATGAATCAACTTGATTCACCTCACTTGGGATTGACACTTGATGTGACCAATGAGGATGATATGCAGGAAATGGTTAGTAAGACAGTGGAGCGATTTGGCAGGATTGACTTGTTGGTTGCTAGTGCTGGATTGGGCAAGCCATCTCGCTCAGAGCGGGTTATGCCTCATCCTACTGCCTCACTTCCTCTGGAGGAGTGGAATGAAGTCCTCAGCGTTAATCTCACAGGGGTGTTCTTGAGCAACCGTGCCGTACTGCCTGTGATGATGAAGCAACGGGGCGGTCACATCATCAATATCTGCTCATCTACAACACTCTATGGTCTGCGGGGACAGCCTTACGCTCCCGCCTACTGTGCTTCCAAATTTGGAGTTGTCGGGTTTACTGAGTCTGTGGCCGAGGAAGTTTATTCTTACGGAATTCGCGTCCAAGCGCTCTTTCCTGGCCCGGTAAAAACCCCCCTAGTAGCTCAAACGGCGCTAGTTCGTCGCTTTGGTGGAGGGTATATTAGCGCCGCTGATATTGCAGGTACAATTGTCTATCTGGTGAAACAGCCATCAGATGCTACTATGATTCATCCGCATATCCTTCCTTTTGGAATTAGCCAGTAAGAGAAGAGAGCGAACTAAGTTTTTTACAACCTGAGGACAGCCAAAGGTTAGAGATGCATTAGGAAACTGTAGGTTTTGAAGTGGGTATTGAAGTTGAAGCGCCACTAGAAGGCAAGGTTAGCATTATCACTGGAGCTGGCAGCGGTATTGGTCGTGCCTGTGCAAAATTGTTGTTCAGCAAGAAAAGTAAGGTGGTGCTGGTTGATATCAACCAGGAAAACCTAGCAAAGACAGTAGCCGAACTTACGGAAATTGGAGACTCCGACAACATCCTGTCATTACCGCTCAACGTTTGTAACGAAGGTGATATGACTGAGATGGCGAATCAAACGGTAACTCGTTTTGAGCGTATCGACAACCTTGTTGCCTGTGTGGGGATATTACGTCTTGGCAAAACCCTAAAGACTACAGTGGATACATCCTTGGAGGAATGGCAAAAGATTATCCAAACTAATTTAACGGGTACTTTTTTAAGCGATCGCGCTGTCTTGCCTACGATGATTGCTCAAAAACAGGGGGATATTATTAATATCTCTTCAGTTTCTGGTCGTCAAGGTCGCGCTTTCGATGCAGCGTACTGTGCCTCCAAGTTTGGCATTATCGGTCTGTCGGAATCCCTAGCGGAAGAGGTTTCTGCCTACGGAGTTCGGGTGCAAACCCTTCTCCCTGATGCTGTAGATACTCCGCTGTGGGAGCAGAATGGACCTATGGGGAGCAGGGCCTCCTTTGCCCTTCCACCAGAGCGAGTAGCCGAATGTATCTTATCTCTGCTGACGCTACCTAGAGACGCCTTTTTCCTTAACCCAGTTATCGCACCTTTCCAAGGTCGCAAAAAGCGCCGTAAAGGAGGAAATACTGAAGGCTGTTGATTCAGTAACGCTTGCTCAAGAAGCTTAGTGAGGCTCTACTCTTTAAACTTCGGTAAGTTATTGCTTAACTGCCGTTATCTCTAACCAATACCGGGGAATCTCTGTGATACCCAGATTTTTAAAGGTGCGTCCAGCTGCCTCTTGCAAACATTCGCTAGCAATTTCCACTGGATAACCACTCATTAGAACCTCGGCAAGTCCACTATAAGCGCCAACCGTTTCAAGTCCACGCTGGGAGATTGTAACTAAGCGCTTATAGTTTTGAATCACATCAAAACCGTTTTGCCTAAGCTCTTCTTCCCATTGTTCTGGTGTCATCCATCGGTTGGAGAAAGCACGTCCAACTGTCCCTCGTTGTCGCGGGATACCTGGTTTACCGACTCGTCGCAACTCTTCGTTTCTACTTTGCATTACTGCAAGCGCCTCTTTAAGCCATTCTGTGTAGATATGTTCCGTTCCCTCTGGGAAGGTTTTGACAAAAAAGGAACTGTTAAATGCAAAAAGTCCGCCACGCCGCAATACTCGATTAACACCCTGTAGAAATTTATTGCGATCGCGCATCAAATGAATAGCATGGCCCATCACCACTAAGTCAAAACTCTCCGGCTCCAGGCAAATCTCATCTGCACTGCCCTCAATCAGCATAACGCCGCCTTTCCCAGATTCGCGACGTGCCTCCAACTCGGCTCGATCGTCTACCAGTAAATTCTTTTTACCCAATAGGTTCCGTCCAATTTCGAGGGACTCTCTCGAAATATCCACGCCAATGACACTAATTGTCGGGCGTATTTCAAAGAGCAGCTCAGTTAACGTGCCAGTACCGCAAGCCAAGTCAAGCACTTCGTTAGCTGTATCCAGCGGTAAGCTGTGTAAAAAATCCCTATTACCTTCAATATATTCAGGCTCTTGGGAGTAGGGTTCGTATGATGTATTGACTTTCATTTATAGATGCGCAAGCAAAGTATTTTTTCTTCACCGACTGATAGATTAAACCAAAAAAGTAATAGCAATCCCATCAGAATTACCATAGTGTACAGATACTTTCTCTACCGTGGCGATCCCAGTCCCGTATCACAGCGGTGGACTATTGTAACATCTGACTTCCTTTCAGCGTAATAGATGAACGCTCCCTTAGCAGTAATGAATGATTCTGGATCTTTACGCGTCATGGCTGTGGAGGCACTTACCTGTCGATACAAAGAGACAGTGGGGTCGATGTCCGCTATCCACACTTCGCTCGATCCCTGTTCATCCAGATCGTCGAGGGTTACCAAAGAAACATAGGATTTGCCGTTATAGACAAAGGGTTCGGGAGACTTAATGAAGGAGCGTCTTGAGGGGGGTCTAATTGTGTGGATCTTCGTCCATCTCCTGCCGATTTGGCGGTAGACGGGAATGCGCGTCTTGTCACTCACACAAAAGAATACCAGCTCGTTGTTAAATTCCGGAGCCCGCCACATGAAGGCATCTAATTTGTCGCTAGCATCAAAGGTGAGTTGGGTCATCGTGCCCGTATCAACATCGTACTTAGCACACTGACGCACTCCACGGACTTTGATTCGCACCATGAGCGATCGCTCGCCTTCCACCCAACGACCGCTGGGGAACTCGAGGGCACCGGGCACTAACGCCTCGCTAGCCGGGTTATCGATCTCTCGCCAAGTCAGAAGATTTGTTTTTCCTTGTATTTTCTTATAGACAACGCGAGGAGTAGCATCCCTGGGGTTCTGGCTCCCAAGCGGTCCGTAGCGGTCTGAACCCTTCTGTAGCGTCCTAGTTTCCCACCTAGTGCCTGTCCAGCGAGCGCGGCTCAGGGTGAGGCGCTCGTTGACGAGTTTGGTGTAGACAATTTGCGAACCCTGCTTACTATAAGCCCACTCCGGGCCATTCTTCATCGTTGTGATTGCAACCAAATCGGTATCTAGAAGCTGACCTTGACCAGTTGTGGGGATGAAGTTGCCAGTTGCGGGATCTACACTAGCGACCCACAGCTGGTTATTCTTGTCCTGCCAGGTCATGCGAAAACCAACCTGATCGAATTCTGGATCGGGCAGGGATACGCTGGGATCGGAGACCACCTGGTCATTCACTACGAACGGACGAGCTTTGTTAGGTGTGGCGTTCGTTTGAGCTTGACTACACAGATTACCGAGATCGATAGTTCTATCATCTGCTCGTTGCATATAGCAATCTGTTGCCAGAGCAACTGAGTTGACTACCACTGGATGTTTACGATTAAAAGCCGCTTCTGCTGCGATTAGAACCAAGGCAGTAGATAGAGCAATAATTACTATAAAAATTTTTCGCATAGCAGTAAAACCTACGACACATAATTTACAGTTCGCTTTAGCCACTTGGCTCTATAAGCTACCCAGGTTTTTACCACTCAACGCTTTTGCACATTCTCGTATAAAGCTCTCTTCTCTGGTCAGTAAAAGCTCTTCTCCCATGAAGAATTCTTGTGTTATCAATCATTACAATATCACCGCTTTGCCAGGAAATTAATTGAGTCAACCTAGCGGTAACATCCTTAATTTCCAAAATCACCTCATCCGGAATTTTTAAACCATCCTCAAGTCTAACAATACTAGTCTTCTTTCCGGATGACTCCTGCCATTCTACCGGTAATATATTATTGATAAAAACCTCTTGCCCACCCCACCTACTTTTGATGACCGCTGGGTGGATATATTCCGTACTAATTGATTGTGTTTTCCTATCTATTTTCAGGCTAAGGTCATTTTCTTTGCAAAATTTTTCTACTACACTCAAATCGTTAGTCTGATATCGCTCTTGCCATTCCCCATTTGCATAACTACGAAGATACCTTAAACGCTTAGTTTTAAATAATTCCTTCGTCTCTTCTCTCAATTGTTTATAAACTTGAACCCCGTCACAAACTGTAGTTTCGCCGTCTTCCGAAGCGGGAGTAATACAGTAAAACCAAATTACAGTTGGTCTGTTTTTTAAGTAATACATTTCACCATGTATAGGAAGACCAAAAGTTTTTTGCTGTGTCCCTCCGGCGTTATAGGTTACTGATAAAACAGTCCTATCTCCATCTTCATTGATAGTCTTGCGGATGTAGCCTCCACCGGCGTAAGTAAGAAATTCAGTTCCAAATAAGTTGCTAAATTCCTGAAACTTTTCTAGATCAACATCAAATCCTCTAAAATGTAGCAATCCTGATGTCTTGAAGAAATTAATAATTTTTCCAGTATCTAGTTCCAAAATATTTGAGTTATCTGTAGCTATAACCCTTGTCCCAAATCCTTCAAATATGGGTTCCGTCTTCATGGTGATGTCCCCTCTATTTCAGCCTTCTTCAGTTTCTTTAACCACTACAGTTTTACCTTGGACAGTTCTGCTGCACGGAATCGATGCCACGCAATTTTACAAAATTCCGTCCAAGTATCTACTACACAGCCAGTTTTTTTACCACGGAACACTTCTGCACATTCTCGTATAAAGCTCTCTTTGCTGGTCGGAAAATGCTCTTCTCCCATGAAGCATTCTCGTGTTATCAATCATCAAAATATCTCCTCTCTGCCATGAAATTAAGTAAGTTAACCTCTCGGTAACCTCCTGTAATTCAAGCAGGACATCGTCAGGAATTCTTGAATTATCTTCAAGTCTAACGATACTGTCAGTTTTCCCCGCTGCCTCCTGCCATTCCACAATTAATATACTATTGAGAAAAGCCTCCTGACCGCCCCACCGAGTTTTGACAATCGCTGGGTAAACATATTCGGTGGTAATGGCTTGCGTATCTTTATCTATTTTGAGATGAAGGTCGCTCTCTTGACAGAATTTTGCTAATTCACTCAAATCATCGGTCTGGAATCTTCCCTGCCATTCTCCGTTTGCATAGTGACGAATATACTTTATACGCTTTGTTTTAAATAGATTCTTTGTAGCTTCACTTAATTCTTGATAAACTTGGACTCCATCACAAACAGTAGTTTCCCCATCCTTCAATGGTGGAGCAACACAGTAAAACCAAAGCAGTGTTGGTCTACTCTTTGTATAAAACATTTCGCCATGAAGAGGGAGTTTAAAAGTTCGCTTCTGCTGCTTGTCTGAATCAGTATAAAAGTTTACCGATGAAATAGTCTGGTCTCCATTTTTGTTGATAATCTTTCGGACTTGCGCTCCCCCTATATAGTGCATGAATTCAGTCCCAAACAAGTTTGTAAACTGCTCAAACTTGTCAGTATTAATATCAAAATTCCTGAAAAGCAGTACGCCAGACTTCTTGAATAAAGTCCTAATATTTTCCTGATCTATTGCAAAAATATTAGACTTATCGGCAGCTACAATCCTTGTTCCAAATTCTTCGGATATAGGTGCTGTCTTCATTGTTATCTCCCTCCATTCCAGCCTTGTTCGGGTTTCTTTGACCGCTTTGGACTTGCACTAGGACAGTCCTGATGCATTACATTAATCTTTATTTATAAAGTAACTCAAATCAACTCAGATCAGCCTTACAGAGCAAGAACTCAACCTGAGTAACTGGCACAAATCGGGACGGCCCTATTGCGGAAATTTGAGAATCCTTAGCTAGCAAAAGTTTCACAATTGAAAAGTCTGAAACTTTGGAACCTTCGCTATGTATGATTTACAGTAGTTTCGTCGGTTCATCCAGAGGGACATTTGTCTCTC
>DATNPI010000196.1:0-5978 GCA_036703325.1 Coleofasciculaceae cyanobacterium | reverse complement strand
CCGTATCGCAACGGTGAAAGCTTGGTGGTGAATAACATCCACGCGGCTAATCACTCTCCTTATGAAATTGAAGTGTTGGAGGAATTTGAGGTCAAAGCTTATGTGATTGTGCCAATTTTCAAGGATGACAAGCTTTGGGGTTTACTGGGTGTCTACCAGAATAGTGAAGTTCGCTCATGGGCAGAGGTTGAAGTCAGCGCCCTGAAACAGATCGGCGTGCAAATCGGTGCCGCGATGCGACAAGTAGAGTACCTAAAGCAGGTGCAGCAGCAGTCGGAGCAACTGTCCGCCGCCGCCCAACGAGAAAAAGCGGCTAAAGAACAAATCCAACAGGAAGTTATCCAGTTGCTGACGGCGGTGCGACCCGCTCTCAATGGAGACCTCACCGTTCGCGCTCCTGTGACGGAAAATGAAGTGGGTACAATTGCTGATGCTTACAACAACACCCTGCAAAGCCTGCGTGGTATCGTCAAGCAGGTGCAGGTAGCCTCCAGGCAAGTTGCACAAACCTCCCAACAGAGCGAATCTGCAATTGCTAATCTGGCAAGCCAAGCCCAACAGCAGTTCCAGTCCCTAGAAATCGGCTTAGGACAAATTCAGCAGATGGTTGAGTTTACGGAAGCTGTGGAAAGCAACGCTCAACAGGTAGACCAAGCGGTGCAACAGGCTAACCAGACTGTCCGGCAAGGGGATGCGGCAATGAACCGTTCTGTGGATGGAATTCTTGCCATCCGGGAGACGGTGGCAGAAACCAGCAAGCGGCTCAAGCGGTTGAGTGAATCGTCTCAGAAGGTTTCCAGGGTGGTGAACCTGATCAGCAACTTTACAACTCAGACCCAACTGTTGGCGCTGAACGCAGCGATTGAAGCTACCAGAGCGGGAGAGTATGGGCGCGGCTTTGTCGTCGTTGCTGATGAGGTGCGTTCTCTGGCACGTCAGTCGGCTGAGGCGACTACCGAGATCGAGCAGCTGGTTCAGGAAATCCAGGAGGGTACAGCTGAGGTTTCCACTGCGATGGAGACGGGTATTCAGCAGGTTGCCCAAGGAACCAATCTAGTCACCGATGCTCGCCAGCATCTAAGTGCGATCGTGGAGGCCACGACCCAAATCAGCCATATCGTAGAGGGCATCACCCAGGCAACGCAGGTACAGACCCAGCAGTTCCAATCGGTGACGCAAACCATGACCGAGGTGGCAGTGATCGCAAACAAGACCTCGGAAGAGTCGATCGAGATTTCCACGTCCTTCAAGGAACTCTTGGCAATGGCTCAGAACCTCCAGACCAGTGCTGACCAGTTTAAGGTCGATTAGTCATTAGTCAGTAGTCATTAGTCATTAGTCATTGGTCATTGGCTAATGACTAATGGCTAGTGGCAATGCACAAATAGCAATTAGCAATTGACAACGGATAACTGACAAATGACTAATGACCCAACCATTCGCGAACAAAGCTACCGCTACTTTCTCCAGGAAGCGCCGGAACTATTGCAAGCCTTAGAACAAGAATTGCTTAGTCTCCGAGAAAACTACAGTATCAATAAAGTTCACAACCTGATGCGGACTACCCACACTCTCAAAGGGGCAGCAGCAAGCGTTGGGTTGGAAACGATTAAAACTGTGGCTCACTCCTTGGAGGATATTTTCAAAGCCCTCTTCAACCCAGATTTGTCGATTGATCTAGAAGTTGAAGCCTTACTTTTCGAGGGTTATGAGTGTCTCCGTCTACCTTTAACCGCTCAACTTACAGGAGGACAAGTCAATGACACTGAGATTCTCGATCGCACCGCTGCTATTTTTGCCCAACTACAAGAAAAGCTAGGGGACTGCTTTGGCCAGGAAGCGCACATACCCAGCTCAATAGAATTGGGCTTCGACGTGACGCAGTCCATCTTCGAAGTTGGAGTCACCCAACGGTTAGAGGCGCTCGCCGCCGTGGTCGCCAGTGCTGACCCGGCTGAGGTCACCACGACGCTCCGGACTCAGTGCGAAGTGTTTCAAGGGCTTGCCGAATCCCTAAATTTACCAGGGTTTGGTGCCATTGCCCAGGCGGTGATCGCTGCCTTAGACACCCATCCGGAGCAGGCAGTGACGATTGGTCAAACGGCATTGGCAGACTTCCAAGCCGGACAGGTGGCTATCCTCAATGGCGATCGCACTCAAGGTGGTCAACCATCTTTGACCCTGCAACAACTGGCTGGCTTCACCACTAGTTCGGCCGAACTAACCCAGGGAGAGGCAGAGTGGGGGAGTGGGGGAGAGGAAGAGAATTTCTTCTCTACTTCTCCTGCTACCCCTGATCCAAACAACACCCCTGAACTTCGTC
Source organism: Coleofasciculaceae cyanobacterium (assembly GCA_036703325.1). Taxonomy (GTDB): domain Bacteria; phylum Cyanobacteriota; class Cyanobacteriia; order Cyanobacteriales; family Coleofasciculaceae; genus DATNPI01. The sequence goes on along the minus strand of DATNPI010000196.1, from coordinate 3,655 downwards.
CCGCTACGTTATTACCCCAAGAGGAGTCGGCAACTGAACCTGAGTTCAACTGGGACACTGGTTTAGCTAACTCAGAGTTGAGTGTGAGTGAATCTGACAACGAGGAAACAGACCAATCGCTTTTAGAAGTGATTTGGGGGGGAGAAGCTGTCGTAGATTCCCAGACATCTGAGCAAGGTTACGAAATTAGGGGTAGAGAGGATAGGGAGAATGCGGCTTCCGACTCTCCCTATCACATCATTACTTCATCGCAGGAGTCAGAGGTTACGGTTGAAACGCCTGTATCCCGATACCAGCGAACCAACAGTGAGCCGACCCCTGTAACCCAGAAAGAGGCAAGTTCTCAGTCTCCCACCGTGCGGGTGAACGTTGAGCATTTAGAACACCTGAATTACTCAATTGGGGAATTGCTAACCAACCAAAACCTCCAGTCACTCCAGAACGAACAGCTACAGACTTCGGTTCGAGTCCTCCTTGCCCGCCTCAAGCAACATCAACAACTGCTTAACGAACTCCAGGATTGGTCTGATCGCTTATTCGTTGATGCGGAACAACAGCGAATTGGGAACTGGGCGCTAGGGACTAGGGGCTGGGGGCTGGGGATGAACAATCCCCTAATCCCTAATTACCCATCCCTAATTCCGGAGCAAAGCGATCGATTTGATTCCCTGGAGCTAGACCGCTATAGCGAAGCCCAACTCCTGGTTCAATCGATTTTGGAAGATGCTGTGCAATTAGCAGAAGCCAGCGAAGCCATTGAGCTGTTTGGCACCCAGTCTACTCAGACTCTGGACAAACAACGTCGGTTGTTGACCAGCACCCGTGATTCTTTAATGGAAGCCCGGATGTTGCCCTTGGGAGAGATCTTTGGTCGCTTCCCCCGCGTCTTGCAGCAGTTGGAAGCTTTGCACGATAAGTTTGTAGCACTCGAACTTCGGGGAACTGAAGTTTTGGTGGATAAAGTAGTCGCTGAGAAGCTGTATGGCCCTCTACTACACTTGATTCGTAATGCCTTCGATCACGGGATTGAACCCCCTGCAATTCGGCAACAACTGGGCAAAGCGCAGAAAGGTCAGATTGAAATCCGCGCCTACCATCGAGGCAAGTCCTTGGTGATTGAAGTCCGAGATGACGGTCAGGGGCTGGATTTTGAACAGATTCGTCAACGCGCAGTAGAATCTCAACTCATCAGCGCCCAACAGGCTCACGGTCTGAATGAAGCTCAACTGACTAATTTATTGTTTGAACCGGGCTTTTCTACAGTTTCTCAGGTGAATGACCTCTCCGGGCGGGGTATTGGCCTTGATATGGTTCGTGCTCAGTTGCAAGCTCTCCAGGGTTCGGTCTCGGTTTATTCTGAACCTCACCGGGGCACGACGTTTGTCCTCCAAATTCCTCTGAGCCTAACAATCACCAAGTTGCTTGTTGCTCAGGCTGGCGATCAAATGTATGCCTTGCTTGCAGATGCGATCGAGCAAATTCTCATTCCTCAATCCCATCAGATTCGCTCCTGGGATGGTGGAAAAGCCCTACAGTGGGGCATCGGGAAGGATGAGCGACTGATTCCGGTACACCAACTCTCGAAAATCCTGGATTATTTCTCTGAGCGACCCGAACCCTTCATTTCTCAGCCCCAGCGTTCTGTCGTCACTTCAGGACAGGCGATGCCCATTATTCTCATCCGTTGCCAGGATACGCTGCTGGGTCTGGAAGTAGACCAGCTGATTGGGGAGCAGGAATTGGTCATCCGTCCGTTGGGGGCAATGATGGTGCCACCTAGCTATGTTTACGGTGGCAGTATTCTGGCTGATGGTCGGCTGACACTGGTGATCGATGGGGCAGCATTGATGCAGTCTGTCTTTGACCAGCAGAGAGCTGGCAGTACTGGTGCTTTGGCGAGTTCGACACCTCCTGTCCTGCCGTTCCGTCAAGAGCAGCGGCAATTGCCAACCCAGAACCGTGCTGCCTTACCCCCATCACCAGAGCCGAATTTCAGGGCAAGACCTAACAAATTGGTTCTCCTTGTCGATGACTCAATCACCCTACGCCAAACTCTGGCTCTGACCCTAGAGAGGTCTGGCTATCAGGTGCTTCAGGCGAAGGATGGTTACGAAGCAATCGAACAACTCCAGCACCAGACAGGTATCGAGTTGGTGCTTTGTGATATCGAGATGCCTCGAATGAATGGGTTTGAGTTTCTCAAATACCGTCAGCAAGACGCGGCTTTAGCAGAGATTCCTGTGGTCATCCTAACGTCCCGGAGTGGTGAGAAGCACCGCTTGATTGCTGCGGAGTTGGGGGCAAATGATTACATCACCAAGCCTTTTCTGGAACACAAGTTGTTAGCAACACTAACCGGTGTACTTGAGAAAAACACTTTCAATTCTGTTCCTAGGTGAGGGGTTAGTAGAGAGCTATGTACGACGATTCAAAAGTAGGCAAGTTTATCGTTTTTAAGATAGCAGATTATCACTTAGCGCTCCCTATGAGTGATGTGATCAAGGTGGTAAATTGTTCCCCTATGGTCAGCAATGGGTTACAGAAAATGGGTGTCATCCAGCTAGGCCACCATATGATTAGGGTTGTGGATTTGCATGAGCAGTTGAGTTCAGGTGGTTCAGATGACTTACCCAATGACCCACCTTTTTTAGTGATTATACGGGGTTCAGGAGGAGAACTTTGCGGGATTCCGGTGGAGAAGCCGCCTAATTTGGTAGAGTTACCGCTGGAAATGATGCGAAGTTTCCCTAAGTCCGACCAATACGACAAACCTGCCCTCAATCTGGTAAGCCATGCCGCTGTTGTATCTCAGGAAAACGTCACAACGACAATTTTTCTGCTGGATGTGAAGCAAGTCCTGAATTCCACAGTAATTCCCATTCACTTGCCTTAAAACCTTCCTGAGCCTTTGCCGCCCGAATTCACGGATAGTTGCAAAATCTCTGCGTTAGTTTAGTTTTGGATTATTCTGAAATCCAAAATCTAAAATCCTTTCGTCGCTATGAGTGCTTTTCGCGTTGGAATTGCTGGCCCTGTGGGTTCGGGGAAAACTGCTCTACTAGATGCTTTGTGTAAGGCAATGCGGACATCGAGCGAAATCGCTGTTGTCACAAATGATATTTATACCCAGGAAGATGCCCAGTTTTTGGTACGGAGTCAGGCCTTGACGAGCGATCGCATCCTTGGCGTTGAAACTGGCGGTTGTCCCCACACCGCCATCCGTGAGGATGCTTCAATGAATCTAGCAGCAATTGAGCAGCTAGAACATCGATTTACTAATCTAGACCTAGTATTTTTAGAAAGTGGTGGCGATAATCTGGCGGCTACATTCAGCCCAGAACTAGTTGATTTAACCATCTACGTCATTGACGTTGCGGCTGGTGATAAAATTCCCCGAAAAGGAGGTCCAGGAATTACCAAGTCTGACCTTTTAGTTATTAACAAAATCGACCTTGCTCCAATGGTTGGTGCGGACTTGGGCGTTATGGAACGCGACGCAAAAAAAATGCGCGGCGACAAACCCTTCGTTTTCACAAATTTGAAGACAAAGGAAGGACTCTCAGCCGTCATTGACTTTGTAAAACTGTATATGGGCTAGAGTGTCATACCAAATCCGTTTCAATAACCCCCTTATTCCCTAACATGGGGGGAGAGG
>DATNPI010000169.1:0-8578 GCA_036703325.1 Coleofasciculaceae cyanobacterium | reverse complement strand
CGTAACGCTCACAACTTCCCACTCGACTTGGCTGCAGGTGAAGCTACTCCGGTTGCTCTAACCGCTCCAGTTATCAATGGCTAATTCTTAGCTTCTAATTAAATAAAAAGCGCTCTTCCGAAAGGGGGGCGCTTTTTTGTTTGACCCTTTAAAAAAGGATGAAAAGTTTTAAGCTGACGCGCATAAAACATTGGATATTCACATCCTGGCTTTTTGTCCTCTGTCAGTAGTCAGTGGGAGCGTGGCAACGGACAACTGACAGAGGACTACTGACAACGGACAGAAAATTTAAGTGTTTCGGCGTACAGATTAGATGCACAGTAGAAGGGTTTTCTACTTTTTGAGAAGCAACCTCTGGGTGTTGGGAAATACAGAAAATGGTGGGTTAAGCAAAGAACCTAAATCCCCATAAACTTGAGTTCCTACTAGTCCTAGAGAAAAAAGGATACTCCCAACAATGATAGGGTTTTTATAGTCGGCAACTTTAGTAAACAGTCTTTTGAAACCAGAGTTATATGAACGGTGTTGACGCATCAAAGCTTCGAGTCGCAGACCAACCAGGGAGTTAGCAAACTCAGGCTTCTGCGCCGATAACTGAGGGGGTTGCCAGGTATGATCGATCGCGGCTAAACGCTGCAATATCATCTGAGCATTGTGTGGTCGATTGGCAGGGAACGGAGCCATCAAATCATCAATCAAATCCGTTACCGCCTTGGAAACTTGGGGTGCCCGGTGCTGCCAGAGCAACTTACCATTGCGCGGATCTTCAAGAAAGTCATTAGGGGATTTGCCAGTGAGCAGATAGACAAAGGTACGCCCTAAGGCAAAGAAATCAGATTGCGGTACTGCTTTACCATTGGCTTGCTCAATTGGGGTGTAGCCAGGAGAAATAATTCCAGTGACATCAGGCTCACCGCTCACTTTCACAAGGTAAGTGTGGCTAACTTCCCTAACACTGCCAAAATCTATCAACACCAGCTGCCCGTCGCGGGTGAGCATGATGTTGGATGGCTTGATGTCTCGGTGGAAATACAGCTGCTGGTGAACTTGATGCAAAATTTCTACCAGCTGTTTCAGCCAGCTGAGTGCTTGTGCTTGCGAGAGGGGTTGATTCTCCTGCTGATGCAGCCATTCTTCTAAGTTGAGGCCCTCAATCTTCTCCATCACCAGACAGTGCAAGGGCTGGTGTCTGTCTTTTGGGAAGAAGGTAAAGTAGCCATCCGCTTCAACTCTAGGAATACCGGGATGAAGTAGTTGGCTGAAAATTTGTGCTTCCTGCTGAAACAGCGCTACGGCTTTAGTGTCATTGAGCAGGAGAACCTTTAAAATTTTCAGTGTCCCTCGATCATCCACCTCATAGGTTTTGCCAAAACCTCCTTCGCCCAGTAGCTGCTTTACCCGATAGCGGTTTTGCAGCAACAGCTGGGAGCCACAGTGGCAGCAGGTGAAGTTTTGGGCATTGAGTGGATCAGCTGGCTTTGGACATTTAGGATTTATGCAGTAGCTCATAGGACGGCTGCTGGAATGTTCGTACTTCCTTCTATCTATGATGGCGGAAAAAGTGTTGTACGCATAAGGGTAGATTGATGAGGGCAATGCCTGCGGCTGGCTTTGCCTAAGCATTGGTGTTATCATTTCAACCGACTTTCCTCGATTGACTATGGACTAGCGCTCTAGGGGTAAGGTGAACCAAAACTTAGTTCCGGCTTCGGGAGAGCTAATGACATCAATCTCGCCCCCGTGAGCCGTAATGATTTGCCGACACAGATATAAGCCTAAACCCAAACCCGTAGTGTGCCCCGTGTTGTTACCTCGCGTGTAGAGTTCAAACAGGTGGGAACATTGTTCCGTTGTCATCCCAGCTCCGTCATCTGAGACAGTGCAACGGAGCATCTGGACAACTCCTGACTCTTGGCTGCTGACTTCTATAACTTCCGCACCTAGAGTCAGCATTACTCCAGGAGGATTGTGTTTCAACGCATTAGCCAGCAAGTTTTCAAAGACTCGCCAGAGTTGATTAAAATCAGCCCTCACTAAGGGTAAGTCTGTTGAAATAAGATGCTTTAAGGTAGCTTGATTTTTCTTGAGCATCGGCTCCCAGTCTTCTATCAAGCTTTGAGTCAGAGTATGTAGCGCCAGTGGTTGACACTGAAGAGGCACTCCCCACACTTCACGCTCTTGGACTTCTAGTAGGGAGTTAATCAAACTGAGTTGGCGATCGCAACTTGTAGCCATGCGCTCTAGAACGGAGATCGAGACAGGAACCGTATCATGACTCAATCCTATAGCTGGCTTAAGAGCTACGGTTTGCTGACTTCCCTGTGGAGATGTGTTGGGTTGTCGGTTCTCAGTTCTACCTTTGGGAGAACTTTCAGCATACAGTCCTTGTTCCGCCGTTCGGTTTTCAGGCTTTAACAAATTCTTTACTACCATTAACATACCAGTGACGGGGTTCCGCAGGTCGTGGGAGACGGCATGGAGGAAGACTCGCAAGGCAGTTTCCGCTTTTTTGCGATCGCGAATCTCTTGTTGTAGCTGCCGATTTTTCTCGTGGAGCTGCTTTTGCAAGTTCTGGACTGCTAGATGGCACCTGACACGAGCTAACACCTCTTCCGGTTGAAACGGCTTAGTGATATAGTCCACCGCACCGACACTGAAACCTTTGACCTTGTCCACCGTTTCAGCCAAGGCCGTCATGAAAATCACAGGGATACCTTGTGTTTTTTTATTAGCTTTCAAGCGGCGGCAGGTTTCAAAGCCATCAATTCCAGGCATCATCACATCCAGCAGGATAATGTCAGGTAAGGCAAAGCTGACCTGCTCAATCGCACTTTCTCCATCCTGAGCCACGAGCAATTTAAAGCCAGAGTCACTCAACGACTCAAACAGCACTCCCAGGTTGGTGGGGTTATCATCCACCAGTAATATGATGCCTGTATCGGTGTTCTCAGCGTTCATTGGCTGCCTGCTATGTATTTCTTAAGGAGTTCCTGAATTTTCTTTACCTGAAAACCTTTGGCTAATTGACGTAACTCTGTAGCAAAAAGTATATATCTCTCTTCAGACTGTTCGAGTCTTACCGCTTGATCTAGAATCCCCTTGATATCACCCACTCTTGCTAATTCCAGCAGAGCCTCCAGTTCCTGTTTCGGTGGAGCGATAAGTAAGTCTTGTTCATTGTCTTTTAGTGTGGCGCTGGCATCCTGTTTGTGTCCATTAATCGCTGCTATTGACAGCTGGCGACTGACACCTGACAACTGACTACTAACTTCATACACCCACTCCAAGCCCAAATGCCTCTGTAGCAGTTCTAGAAGTTCATTCGCTCGCAACGGTTTGGAAATAAAATCATTGCAGCCTGAGTTAAAACTAGATTGTTGGTCGTATTCAAAGGCGCTGGCAGATGTCGCAATGACTACCACCTTATTCAGGTCGGGCAACTGCCTAAGTTGACGAGTGGCTTCAAAACCGTCCATTATAGGCATCACCAAATCCATCAAAATCACGTCGGGCTTAAATTCAGCCGCCTTGTGCAGAGCGTCTTCACCGTCCGTTGCTTCCAGCACTTCAAACCCCAGAGGCGAGAGTAAGTTAACCAGCACAGAACGGTTTTCCCATTTATCATCCACAACCAGCACTTTGCGCTTCACACCTTTGAACCCAACAATCTTGTGTTCACTAGGAGCCTCTGCCCAATTCGTTACGGAAGGCATTTCCAACTCCAGCCAGAAAATGCTGCCTTTACCCAAAGTGCTTTTTACATGAAGTTCGCCGCCCATCATTTCAATTAGCTTCTTGCTAATAGCCAACCCCAGCCCAGTTCCTCCAGTACGACGGTTGTGGTCTCCTACTTGCTTGAATGGCAAGAAGATTTCCTCCAGATGCTCCGCCTCGATGCCACTACCCGTGTCTTCCACCTGAAATCGGATTTTTTGTCTGTTGTCTGTTGTCGCCTCTCCAGACTTGGTTGTTTGTTGCGCTTCCACCGACGACTGGTCTATCACCCCAACTTTGAAGACAACCCCACCCCGTTCGGTAAATTTGATGGCATTACTAAGTAAGTTAATTAAAACTTGTCGCAACCTTTGCTCATCTCCTCGCACCCCAATGGGGAGAGGTGAAAGGGGTTCGTAAAGAAAAGCGATGCCCTTTTGTTGAGCACGCAACTGAAATAAATCTGTAATGCTCTTGAGAAATTCAAGCAAATGAAACTCACTTAAGTGGAGTTCCATTTTTCGGGCTTCAATCTTTGATAAGTCTAGGATGTCATTGATTAAAGTCAGTAGGTGTTCGCCACACTGCTGAATGATGCGTAGACCTTCTTGTTGGGGTTGAGGCAAACTAGAATCGCGTTTGAGGATTTGGGCATAACCCAGAATGCCGTTGAGTGGGGTTCTCAGCTCGTGGCTGATGTTAGCGAGAAACTCACTTTTGGCACGGTTGGCAGCTTCTGCGGCTTCTTTGGCTCGGCGTAATTCTGCCTCAGCCTGCTTGCGCTCAATGCCCAAAGCAATGTCATTAGCAACGGAGGCCATCTCTTGTAGGCTGGCTTCTGTGAGAGGGTGACGAGCTAATATCGCCATGACACCCATGACACGCTCCTCGACAATCAGGGGATAGCCCGCAAAAGCCACCATCCCCTCTACCCATTTTGGATTTTGGACTTCGGTGTGCAGTTCGACAAGCTCACTGTCCGCGCGGTAACTGAGCCTGTCGAAGTTCAGTCGAACGATTTTGGATTTTGGATTATAGAAAAGCTCGTTGGATTCAACAATCCCTATTTCCAGACTCTGTTTGGCTGCGCTATCACTAGTAGCCCCCAATCCAAAATCGGCAATCGAAAATCCAAAATCGAAATGGGGCTGGCGCTGTTGAGCAATCAGTCCGATTTTCAGCTGACCGATAGGTACACGGTAATGAGAATCTTCTGTGTGAGAATACGTCCCCGCGTTGGCTTGCAGTTCCAGTACGCCCTCTGGTTCATTCAGCGTCCAGATGCGAGCGAAGGCTGCATCTAGGTGCCGACATAGGACTTGGGTACAACAACCCAGCATTTCCTGCAAGGTATTGTCTTGAGTAAGGGCCATCCCGATATCTGCACCCAATGCTGCCAAGCGCACTCGTTCAATCAATGCTTCCTCTGTCTGCTGACGCTCAACAATTTCAAGGTGCAATTGCTCATTGGCTTCCCGGATGGCGGCTGTCCGTTTTTGAACGCGGATTTCTAACTCTTGATTACGCTGCTCCAGTGCTGCAAAGGAGTCTCGCAACTGAAGAGCCATTTGATTGAAGGCACTAGCCAGTACCGCCAATTCATCGGCACGCTCCACGGGCACAGTTTGCTCCCACTCTCCCTGAGACAGAGCTTTGGCAGCAGTCGAGAGACGCCAGATTGGTTGAACGAGCCAGCGAGAGGTGAGAATCCCTAGTACAACGGCCAGTCCTAATGCGGCGAAACACAGCAAGATTGTAGTGCGGGTATTGGCATCAATACGATCCATGAAGTCAGATTCTGGAACCACCACCACAATCAGCCAATCTAAACCTCGACCATCCTGGTAGGGCACCACTTGCACAAATTGCCGCTTACCATCCAGCAGGAAGTCAAGTTGCTGGCTGGTATCAATTTTTCTGAGGTCATCAAAGTATTTGGTTACATGCTCTGCTGTGGAGCGAATCAAGAGGTTACTGCTGTCTGATGCCTTGATACGCTTGGCTTCTGTTCTATTACTGTTGAGGATAAATTGCGGTTCTAGGGTCGAATTTGCCACCAGCAGCCCAGAACGCTCGACAATGAAGGTCTGTCCTGAGCTACCGATTTTTATGTCCCGCAGGAATTTACTGATGTCCTCAAGGTACAAATCAGCACTGCATACCCCTAAGAGTTTACCGTTCTTGTCGTAGACTGGCTCACTAGCAGATACAATAAGCAAATCCGCAGCCGAATAATCTGGGTAAATTTCACTCCATGTAGCCTTGCCTGCTTTCAATGCAGTTGTGTAGAACGGCCGGATTCGAGCATCGTAGTTTTTTCTTCCGAGTTTCAGCAGAGCCGATCGCTCGCCCTGGCTATTGATGCTATAGAAACGGCTATTGTAGCCAGTGGACTTGTCGGCAATAACAAGCTCCAATGAGCGCTCCTTATTTAGCCGTGTAATGCCAAGGAATTCTCCATGCTGGGGAGTACTTACATAAATCCAACTAACTGAAGGGAAAAACTGGATCTGTTGCCAGAGGTACTGCTCACTCTGTGAGTTCTCTACACGCAGCTTACCGCGACGCATAGCATCCGCATTGATCTGATTGATCAGATGGGGCGTTTCCAAGTAGGTGTCGAGGCGCTGCTTGATGCGGACGATGATTTCGCTACGTAACTGCGTAGCCACGTCGTTGACAGCCTTCTGCCCATTGCGTAATGAAAGCCATCCTGTCAACCCCACGATCGCAAAAGTCTGGAGAACAAACGGCACCACAATGTAAACCCGCAAGGGCACCTGTCCTGAATGCTTCTTAATCTGATTAATCAGACGTCTGAACACGAGTGATTAGAAGAACGGTAGTGGGCTGAAAGCTCTCTAAGGAGTCGTCCAAGAATTACTCCTTCTCCAAAGAGAATTATCTGGTTCGTTGTCAGTTGTTAGTTGTCAGTTGTCCTTGGTAACCGAAATGACCCAGTTGTTTTTGGATGCCTCCTAAGAGTATAAAGAAAATTTATTTCTTAGGAAAGATGCATTACATTTTATCGATTGATAAAGGAGGAGAACAAGGGGTAGCGTATTCTCATGTCGGTTTTGAAGAGCAGTAGGGCGATCGCTAAACCCATCAATCTTTTAGAAAGAGAATAGAAAGCGCGATTTTAAGGCTGATTAGATTGGTAAACAGTTTAATGAGCTCTCACCGTCTCTTATGTATGTGAGATTGCTTTTTGGAGCGTCGAGGAGTTTCGTAATGTCTGATTGTCGAGTTTGAGTATTTGTTAGGGTAAGGGAGTGTCTCCTCCATCACGCAACGCCACCGCAGCCGAATGATGAAGAAAAGAAGGATCGATTGTCTTGCAGACACATGGACGCCTTTGATTGTGCAATACAAAACAGCAGGCGATTTACTGTTATCGTTAGACAGTTCTGAGACAGTGGTGATGCCTGCAATCTTTCTTTATCGTCAGTGCGTCGAACTTCTCCTTAAGCGACACATTCTAATTTCCCTAGAACTACTCCAACTACCATTTGAAGAATTTGCCAAAGGCTATCAGAAAAAGCACTCTTTGGATGACCTTTTTAGTAGTTGCCAGGGCTTGGAAGATAGGTTGGATGAGTGCGATCGCGCTACCGAAAAAGTGGCAGATGCGATCGCTCACTTTCAGAATCTTGACCCTGATTCGGTATCTTTAAGGTATCCTCTGCGCAGCGATGGCTTCCCTTTCCAAGTTACCTTGACCGACGAGAAGATCGACTCTCTACGAGCAGATATCGAACAGATAGCAGCTTTTTTTCACGAGCGATACACTGTCCTTAAAGAGAAATGGCTAATCGCTAATCGCTAGAAGTATTGAACATAGCCATTGTTCCGTAACGCACCGTTTCTTGAAATGTTGGTGCGCTACTTAATGAAAGTCTCTCTTCACTCAGCCCTCAGCCCTTCAAGTTAGACGCCCATGAGCTAACGCTCAGAAACATTGGATGAAAATTTCTTTTCTCCCTCTCCCCCCCTCTTCCCCTCTATTTTCAGATTAGATGTGAGCGCACTCATGTCAATCTGAGGGTAGATGGCTTGGCTCGATGTGCTTAACTAGAGTGAGAAATAGGGTTAAATTACTTTGATTGTTGGCAAATACTGATGAATTCTTGGCGCGATCGCTTTAATCGGCTCAGTGGTCAAACTCGATTCGTAGTCTGTCGTTTGTTTATCCATTTAGCAGGTGGAGAAGTTGCCCCTCTATTGGGGGTTCTCAATCGCGCCGCACGGGATGCGATCGAATCAGACGGCGACCTTCAGGTTTTGGGAGAAGGACTGGTTGATATTTGCCAAAACCTCTTACAGTTAGATACCTATTGGCAATCGGCAGCTAATGAAGGCGATGTTTTCTGGAATGAGGGTGAAGCTGGAGACTATGTCACTGAGTTATTTACTGACTCGGCGCAACGCTACCTGAGTGAACTCGACTTCAGTCAACCCCCTCCTGGGCGAGATGAACCCTTATCTTTGCCGATTACGCGTAACCTAGTTGTCATGATTACAGGGGCTTACGAGGGTGAAGTTCCCGAACTTGAAACCGATCTTGCCAACCTGAGTGCCCTGAAAGCTGCTCTAAAAGCTTTAATTAATCTCCACTATCAAGAGAGACTACGGGCTATCCAGGTTCACTTTTCCCCAGCACAGCTGGGTGATGAACTGACCAGCGATCAGCTGTTGGTTAATTTTCCTGAACTGATTCCCCTCTAACAGCTTTCAGCTTTAGCTGTCTGTCAAAGTTTGTAGAAGGTGATTTATAACGTACAGTTATTCCAGCAACATGAGGTTAAATCCGTACTGTTTTTGGAGAGTAAACCCGAAGATTAAATCACCAGTAAAAGCTATT
>DATNPI010000162.1:0-14642 GCA_036703325.1 Coleofasciculaceae cyanobacterium | reverse complement strand
TTGCCTTAGAAATTCCTGCAACCTGTTGAGCTGACAGAACGGGGACACATAAAGTTGTAATTAGTGCCAACAGGGCTAACAGGATTAGTCCGAGTATCCGGCGGTACACCCTGAGTGGCCCAACCTTCACAAGGGGTCGGCTGCGATGCCAAAATCCAAGCGGTTTTCTGCTCATATCCTTGCTCTCAAACACTGTGAAATCAATAAGGAGTCGTCCAAAAATTATTCCTTCGATTGGGAATATCTGGTTCGTTGTCAGTTGTTAGTTGTCAGTTGTCAGTTGTGCTTGGTAACCGAAATAGCACAGTTGTTTGTGGACGCCCCCTAAGTCACAGACAGCTAATGTAGGCGACAACGGCTTTGGGGCTGGGTGGTGGGCATCTCAGTCACGAGGACAACTTGCCCTTTTTCGTTGACGAGCCATCCTTGAGCCTCGACAATTTTGTCAGGTGGGTTCGCTGGTGAAGCAGAGGCACTATCAGCACTAGCCGAGGAAGCCGTTCTCTGTGTTGGAGATGGCACATCTTCCCAGATGTCACTACTGCTGAGAGGTTCGTAAGGATTCGGTGCCATACCTCCTCTACCCGTGTTGAAAAACCCAACAGCTAACTGCTCTCCACCGACTTGACAGCCTTGTGCAACTTCCACATTGACTGGCTCAACTGGCAATTCGGCTAACCCTCGGCTGGGGTCAACATCGGGCGAGTTGATGGTTACCGTGCCATTTAATGAAGAATCTGCTCCAGTGGCGGTTATGTCACTTTCAGGAGTCAACTGCGATCGCAATTTTGTACCAAAGATACCTTGAGCTGCGATATTCACATTACCGCCACGGAAGTTGCTCGAATTGGCACTGATGTCACTATTTTCCACAGCGGCTAAGACACCAGTATCGATGGTAATATTGCCGCCGCTAATATTGCTTCCTTCGGCGTTGGTGGTAATGCTGCTGCCATGACGCAACACTAAATCAACAGAAGTCAGGTTGATATTCCCCTGCCCCCCTTTGGTATTAGCGTTGATGGTTGCCCGATCATCTAGACGGATAGAGGAAGCTTCGACATTGATGTTACCTGCATTACCTTGCCCAGAACTGCTGACATTTAGTTCAGCTTTCTTGGTAAGAGAAAGCGAGTCGGCACTAATGTAGATGCCGCCTGAGTTGCCTACAGCTTTCTCATCTACTCTGCTTTTGATGGTACTCCCATCCCTCAAGGAGATGCGATCGGTAACGTTAATGATTATTGGGCCTGAATTTCCCGCTCCCTCAGTGTCAGTATTCAGTTCGGTGTATTTGGTAAGAAAAAGCGAGTTGGCACTGATGTAGATACCGCTTGAGTTGCCTTGGCCGCCCTTTGCCACCCGGCTTCTGACGTCACTCCTCTCCATGAAGATGCTACCACTGGCATTAATGATTATCGGACCTGAATTTCCGGTGCCCTCGGTAGTGGCACTTATTCCCATATTCTCTTTGAGAAAAAGGTTTCCTGTAGTGATGTTAATCCCGCCTGAGTTGCCCACAGCATCCTCATTCACCCGGCTTTGGATCTGACTATTGCTCATGAAGATGCTATCACTGACATTAATAATTACCGGGCCTGCATTTCCCATTCCCCAAGTGCCGGCATTCAGTTCGGCTCTTTTGGTAAGAGAAAGCGAGTCGGCGCTGATGTAGATGCCGCCTGAGTTGCCTTTGCCGCCCTCCGCCACCCGGCTGCTGACGTAACTCCAATCCGTCAAGGAGATGCTACCGCTGGCTTTAATGATTACCTGACCTCCATTTCCTAGACCTTCGGTGGTGGCACTTACTCCAGCCTCATCGAGAGAAAGGTTCCCTGTGGTGATGTCAATCCCACCTGAGTTGCCTTTGCCGTTCTTGTACACTCTGCTTCTGATGGTACTCTCATCCATTAAGGAGATGCTGTCGCTGGCCTTAATGATTATCTGACCTGAATTTCCCACTCCCCAAGTGCTGGCATTCAGTTCGGTGTGATTGTTTAAAAAGAGCGAGCCAGTAGTAATCTTGATATTGCCTGCATTACCCAAGGCGTTCTCATCTACTTGGTTTTCTACTTTACTCGCATCAAAAGAAACTATATTGGACGCCTTAATTTCGACGTCTCCTGCCTGAGCTTCTGATGTTCCCAAATCCTGCGCTATTCCAGCTTTAAGCTTACTTCCTCCCGACACGGCTAAATTCCGCGCATTGATGGTAATAAAGCCTCCACCTCCAGCACGTACATTCACAGAAGCCCTATTAGTGAGAAACACATCCGATCGCGCTACATTATTAGGAAAGTTCAAGCTGCCATTTTCATTTAGTCCAACTTTCCCGGCTGTAGATAATCCTCCTAACTCAATTCGTCCTCCCAGTGCTGTTAGTTTCCCTGCATCTAAGCTAACCTCACCGCCTACTAGGACTAAATTTTGATTAGGTTTGACTTCTAGATTAGACCCCTGCACTTTTACAGGGGCAGGATTGTTCCCCAATTGCAAGCCGATAGGAACATTTACCGTTAATAGGGGTTGAGTTTGAGTATCTGTAGCGCTGAATTCTGTACCATCAGCAAAGTTCAGGCTACTAGCGGTACTCGCAATGAAAGAGCCGCCAATGTTGAGTGAGGCATTGGAACCAAAGATAATGCCATTGGGATTGATGAGAAACAGGTTAGCTGTGCCATTAGCTCTAATTAAACCATCAATATTAGAGACAGACCCACCTGTTACGCGGCTAATAATGTTCTGAATGTTTAGAGCATTGTTGAAGGAGGCGCTACCTAGAGTGGGTACAGAAAACTGGCTAAAACTGTGGAAGAGATTTGTACCCCTAGTTGCTCCGCCATCAATCTGGAAAGCTCCTGGTGTTGGGGATGTAACTTGAGAACTTTCAGGCCCCAAGGTATTATCGCCGTTAATTTGGGCTAGGGCGTAATCTCCAGAGGAAGCGATCGCCCCACCTACTACTAAGGAACTTACTACATGCAGCAGACCCCAGTAACTAAGTGGTAGAGGCCATACATCTGCCTGAGTGCTAAATAATAGAACTTTTCGCTCTACTGAGACTGATAAAAGAAATAGTTTGACTATCCGGGGGTACTTCCTGAGTGGTGCAGACTTCACAAGGAACCGGATGCGATGCCAACATCCAGACGGTTTTTTGTTCATGAGCTTGTCCTCAAACACTGTGAAATAAATAAATCACAGGCAGCTAACGTAGGCGACAGCGACCATGAGAGTGCGTAGTGTGCCTCTCAGCAACGAGAATAACTTTCCCTTTTTCATTAATGAGCCAACCTTGAGCCTCCACAATTTTGTCAGGTTGGGTCGCTGGTGAAGTAGAGGCATTATCAGTACTAGCCGAGGCAGCAGTTCTCCGTATTGGAGATGGCACATCTTCCCAGAGTTCACTGCTGCTCAGAGGTTCGTAAGGATTCGGTGCTAAACCCCCTTTGCCCGTGTTGAAAAACTCAATAGATGCCTGCTTTCCCCCCGTTTGGCAGCCTTGTGCAACTTCTGCCTTGTGGACTGGCTCAACTGGCAACTCGGCTAACCCTCGGCTGGGGTCAACATCGGGCGTGTTGATTTGGACGATGCCGTTGACTCCAAAGTTTGAACTGGCGGTAATATCACTTAATGAAGTTAGGCGGGGTCGGAACTGAAGTCCATAGATGCCTTGAGTTGTGATGTTGATATTGCCACCTCGACCTGTGAACGCATTGGCGGTAATGTTGCTATTTTCTTTCGGGACGGCAACGATAAAGTCAGTGTCAATCGTGATATTGCCGCCATCTCCACCAGCTTGCGCGGTACCAGCCGTGGTAGAAATCTCACTCCCGTGGCGCATCAGGAGTAAGTCTTTCACTCGCAGCGTAATATCCCCGCCGTTACCAGAGCTAGTTGTAGCAATGATGACTCCTTGGTTGTCCAGACGTATAGAGTGTGCTGCAACTTCTATATTGCCTGCCCTGCCATTCCCGTTACTGCTAGCAGACAAACTCCCACGATTGTAAACAAACAGCGACCCGGTTGTGATATTAATGCTGCCCCCATTGCCGAGTGCTCCCTTCTTCACCTCGCTAGAAACATCACCTCTATCAAAGGAGACAGCGTCGCGGGCATTAATATTCACACTCCCTGCATTTCCCCTTCCATAGGTGCTGGTAGTCAGGAAAGCGCGATTGGACACAAACAGTGACCCTGTGGTGATATTAATGCTGCCCCCATTGCCGAGCGCTCCCTCGTTCACCTCGCTAGAGGCACGAGTTCTATCATCAAAGGAGACAGTATCGCGGGCATTAATATTCACACTCCCTGCATTTCTCGTTCCATAGGTGCTGGTAGTCAGGAAAGCGCCATTGGACACAAACAGTGACCCCGTTGTGATATTAATGCTACCCCCATTGCCGAGCGCTCTCTCGTTCACCTCGCTAAAGGCATAAGCTCTATCAAAGGAGACAGTATCGCGGGCATTAATATTCACACTACCTGCATCTCCCCTTCCATAGGTATCGGCACTCAGTTGAGTACCATTGGATACAAACAGTGACCCCGTTGTGATATTAATGCTGCCACCCTTGCCGATCGCTCCGTTGTTCACATCGCTAAAGACCAAAGCTCCATCATCAAAGGAGACAGTATCGCGGGCATTAATATTTACACTACCTGCATCTCCGGTTCCATAGGTATCGACAATCAGGTAACCGTAGGACACAAACAGTGACCCCGTTGTGATATTAATGCTGCCACCCTTGCCGAGCGCTCCCTTTTCTTCCACAGAGCTATAGACATCACCTCCATTAAAGGAGACAGTATCGCGGGCATTAATATTCACACTCCCTGCATCTCCTGTTCCATAGGTATCGGTACTCAGTTGAGCACCATTGGACACAAACAGTGACCTCGTGGTGATATTAATGCTGCCCCCATTGCCGAGCGCTCCCTCGTTCACCTCGCTAGAGGCATCACCTCTATCAAAGGAGACAGTATCGCGAGCATTAATATTCACACTCCCTGCATCTCCCCTTCCATAGGTACTGACAATCAGGAAAGCGTCATTGGACACAGAGAGCGACCCCGTGGTGATATTAATGCTGCCCCCATTGCCTACACCCCCTTTTAGCACCCCATTCGAGATAAAGCTCTCTTCAGTCAGGTTGATTGCTCCTATCGCATTTATGTCAATATTCCCTGCGGAAGAGCCAATAGAACCCAACCCGGAATCTATACCTGCCCGCAGTTTACTTTCTCCCTTCATGTTTAAGTTATGAGCATTGAGCGCGATACTACCGCCCCCTCCTGCAAGCACATTCACTTCAGCACCATTTGTGAGGGATATATCGGAAAGTGCTAAATCTAGGGGAAAACTCAAACCTAGGTCATTGCCCTCCACAGAAAGGCCGACTGTTCCCGTTCCTGCTACTCCCCCCAACTCGACTCTACCTCCCGGAACCTGTAAGAAAGCGCCATTGAGCTGCACATTGCCACCCACGAGGGCTATCGTTTTACCATTGGGTACTTTGAGCGTAGACCCCTGCACCTGAATACTTCCAGCATTAGCCCCGTATTGCAAACCGAGGGGAACACTGATGGTTAGCACAGGTGTAGTTTGGGTTGGAGTGGTACTAAACTGGGTACCATCAGTAAAGAGTATGCTGCTAGCGGTACTCCCAATGAAAGAGCCGCCAATATTTAGCGAGGCATTGGGTCCGAAAATAATACCATTTGGATTAAGTAGAAACAGATTAGCTGTACCGTTAGCTTTTATCAACCCATCAATGTTAGAAACAGACTCACCTGTTACACGCGTGACAATGTTCTGAATATTTAGCGCATTGTTGAAGCGGGCAGTGCCGTTGGTAGGTACAGAAAACTGGCTAAAACTGTGGAAGAGATTTGTACCCCTAGTTGCTCCACCATCAATCTGGAAGACTCTTGGTATGCGGGGTGTGACTAGAGAACTTTCAGCTCCTAAGGTATTATCACCAACAATCTGCTGGGCCAAAGCGTAATCCCCAGAGGAAGCGATCGCCCAAAAGGCACCAGCAAAGCTGATCGCCAAGCATCCCCTTAGGGTTATCGCCCTACCTACTACTAAGGAACTAACTACACTAAGCTTCCAGCATTCGTGTGATTCACTTAAAGTCTTCATAGAATTAGACCAAGAAATTCAGATACAAAGCCACTCCCAGCGAATCCAATGACTGTGATCTGTATCCCTATGGAAGAATGACGGCTTGTACTTCGCTTGATGGGAAATGGATAGCCGTGGAACTTGGATTTTGGATGTATATAAATGGCGTTTCAGCACTTCGCCAATAGGTCTCATGAACAGCGTACACCGCCACAGGGGAAAATAGCAGAAGAGCGAGAAATTTTAACGTTTTTGTATGATTTCAATCGCTATTTACAAATCAGCTCTCATACCCTTAAAGCGCACAACGAAGAATGAAAATCTCTTCCCCCTAACCTCTAGCGCCCAGCCCCACAGGCTGTGTTTTTAAACTTTCCTGTCAGATTCAGATCCCCCCTACCCCCCTTAATAAGGGGGGAGAATTTAATCAAAGTCCCCCGTCTTGATGCTTCCTGAAAGAGGAGGAGACTTCCTCCCAGCATCGCTTTTTAACTCTGATGCAAGGGGGATCTCCGGAGCGAGAAAACACGCCCTAGCCCCTAATAGGCAAAAATTCAGTATCCATTACCCCACAAAGCCACTGTGCGCCTTCACCACCTCAGTTGTGTCACTACCATCCTGCTTCTGTCCTCACCCCTGGCACTGAACCCTCTGACTTCAGATGTCTTGGCACAGGCACAAACTACATACGCCATTAATCGTGTCTCTACAAAAGATCGCAAGGCTGAAACAGATCGGTTATTTCAACAAGGCGTAGAGCAATTTCGCTCTGGTGCATTTCAAGCTGCCCTCCAGACTTATCAGCAAGTGCTGGAGATTCATAAAACCTTTAACGACAAGGCTGGTGTTGCAGAAACCCTCGACAATATTGGGGAAGTTTACACAGGTTTAAGCGACTATGACAAAGCAATGGATGTCTTGCAACAAGCTTTGACTATTCGCAAAGAACTTAATGACAAAGCTGGTATTGGGGAAACCTTCAACAACATTGGTTTTGTTCATCGTCAGCTAGGGGAGTATCCCAAAGCCTTGGAATTGCATTACTCAGCTTTGGAGATTGCAAAACAAACCGGCAAACGTGCGATCGCAGCGGAAGCGCTACACAACATCGCTGCGGTTTACACAGCTCAAGGTGAATATGACCAAGCCCTAGAGTTATACCAACAAGCTTTAGCAATTCGCAAGGAAGTAGGCGACCAACGCGACGAAGGCCGCACACTCAATAACATAGGCGGCGTCTACGACAGTTTGGGTGAGTATGACCAAGCCCTAGACTACTATCAGCAAGCCTTAGCGATTCGTAGAACCATCAACGACAAAACTGGTGTTGGACGTATCCTGAGCAACATTGGATTGGTATACCGCCAACAAAGTCAGTATCCGAAAGCGTTGGAGTTTTATCAGCAGGCTTTATCGATTCTCCGAGAAATCGGTGACAAAGCTAGTGTTAGTAGCACCCTCAACGGCATTGGCGTCATTTATGAAAATCTTGGTCAGTATCCCAAAGCGTTGGAATTCTATGAGCAATCTTTGGAGGTTGCTAAAGCGATTGGGGACAAGGCAGGCGTTGGCAACACTCTCGATAACGTTGGCGGCATTTACTATAGTCAGGGTCGTTATCCTCAATCGCTGTCATCCTATCAGCAAGCCTTAGCGATTCGTAGAGAAATTAAGGATAAGGCTGGTGTTGGAAAGTCGCTCAATAACATTGGGGGCGTTTACTACAGTTTAGGACAGTATCCCCAAGCTCTAGAGTTTCTCCAACAAGCTTTGGCGATTCGTAAAGAAATAGGCGATAAGGCTGGTATTGGTCGCGCACTAGATGCGATCGCTATTGTTTACGAAAATCTCAAGCAGTATCCCCAAGCATTGGCATCTTATCAACAAGCGTTGGCGATCGCTAAACAAATCAACGACAAGTCAGCTCAAGGAGACGCATTATGTCACATTGGGGGCTTATACACAAGCCTAGGTAAGTATTCCCAAGCTCAAGACTTTTTGCAGCAAGCCTTGGCACTTCACCGAGAAATCGGCGACAAGGCAGGGGAAGGACGCACCCTCAATAGCATTGCAGGCGTCTACTACAGTTTGCGTCAATACCCCCAGGCACTGGAATTCCTACAACAAGGGCTGGGAATTCTTGAGGAAGTGGGCGATAAAGCTGGTGTTGGTGTCACACTCAGCAATATTGGTCACCTCTTAGAGCAACAAAACCAGCCAACGTTGGCAATTGTTTTCTACAAGCAAGCGGTCAATACCACGGAGAGCATCCGGCAAAATTTAAAGGTGCGATCGCTGGAGCAACAGCAGTCATTCACAGCTACTGTTGCCGACACCTATCGTTCCTTAGCTGACTTGTTGCTTAACCAAGACCGGGTGCTAGAAGCACAACAAGTTCTGGATTTACTCAAAGTGCAAGAACTGGATGAGTATCTGCACAATGTGCGGGGGAACGACCAAACGGCTAAAGGCGTTGAGTTGTTGTCCCAAGAACAGCAAATTTCCGAAAAACACACCAAAGTCGTGCAGCAGGGTAAAGAACTCGCACAGCTACGCCGCATTCCAGAGTCCGAGCGATCGCCCACCCAGCAACAGTTAATTGCGGAACTGGAGAAAAAGCAGCAGGAACAACGGGCGGAGTTTAACGCATTTATGCGCTCTCCCGAAGTGATGGCGCTTGTGCAGGAACTGAACCGAACAACTGGGGGGCAAAACCTAGATTTGCCCAATCTCAACGCACTACAGCTTTCTTTGCAGCAGTTGCAGCAACCAGCTGTGCTGCTTTATCCATTAATTCTGGAAGACCGAGTGGAATTGGTGCTGGTTACACCTTACTCTCCCCCACTCCATCGCTCAGTACCAGTGAAACGGGAAGTTCTGAACCGAGCTATTGTGGACTTCCGAAGTGCCTTGACGAACCCAAGGTTCAGAAGATCCGATGTTGAGGTTAAGAAGACAGCTGCCCAACTCTATAACTGGCTGATTAAACCTATCGAAAACGAACTCGCTCAAGCAAAAGCCCAAACCATCCTCTACGCTCCCGATGGTCAGCTGCGTTATATTCCCCTCGCAGCTCTTTTTGATGGCAAGCAGTGGCTAGTGCAGCGCTTTCGCATCAACAACATCACTGCTGCGACACTGACTGACCTGACGACGAAAGCTCTATACCCAACTCGTCTATTAGCCGGTGCTTTTACTCAGGGTCGTTATAACATCCAGGTGGGGACTCGGCAATTTGCATTCTCTGGTCTGCCTTTTGCTGGTCGAGAAGTGGAAAATCTAGCGGCTAAAATTCCAAATACGACGAAACTCTTGGACAACGCCTTCACCCCACAAGCCACGATTCCCCGACTGAATGACCATAACATCGTGCATTTGGCTACCCATGCGGCTTTTGTGACGGGGGCACCAGAGGATTCTTTTATTTTGTTTGGGAATGGCGATCGCGTCACCCTTCGAGATGTGGAAACCTGGTCACTGCCCAATGTAGACTTGGTAGTGCTAAGTGCTTGTCAAACTGCTCGTGGTGGTGAGTTGGGCAATGGAGAGGAAATTCTGGGCTTTGGCTACCAAATGCAATTAACTGGTGCTAAAGCCACTGTTGCTTCTTTGTGGTCAGTAGATGATCAGGGCACTCAGGTGCTGATGGACGCCTTCTATGCGACCTTACAAAAAAGCAACATTTCCAAAGCAGAAGCCCTGCGTCAAGCTCAAATCGCCCTGATTACCAACGACTACACAAATCTGGGTCAGCAGCGCACCGATAGCAGTTTGCCAGCGTCAGCTAATAGTCAGTTCAGCAACCCCTACTACTGGGCACCCTTTATTCTGATTGGCAATGGGTTGTAATCGGAATTTTTCAAGATACGTTTCATCAAAAAACTTCACTAAAAAAAATATCTTTCATATGATAGATGAAATATCTTGCCTACAGCCAACAGCATCTCTCGCTGAGAGCTGACGAGCGACCACAGCATCTACTTAAACCCATAGACCAATGGTAAATTACTCAATTGTGCCAACAGGCGACGGTTATAAGCTTACAGTTTGGGAACCAGCGCCCATCACGATCGACCGACTTAAACCCTTTGCTTTCAAAGTTAATTACATCATCAGTTCTCCCTTAGAAGCTTTAGCACTTGTGAAGCTGATTCAAGGAACAAAAGTAGTGGCACGGAGCCGCAGCCAATTCCATGTAGAGCGGTTGCCCAAAAACGTTGAGGAGCGTGAGAGCATAGCTTCTTGACACACTTCATATTTCATACTTCAGCCTTCATTGACATACTCCCGCCTCCTGATTGGGGCGGGATTTTCAACTTCGTTGTTAAGATTTCCTGACTAAAATAATTAAAAATTTAATGAATTAATCCGTCTATAGATACATAAGATCAGTCCTAGATAAAGACACAATGGAGGCGATTTCAATAAAGAGATGCCTGCCAATGAGCGACAATACTTTTATCAAGACAGTCACGCGAAAACTTTTTGGGGGACTGTTATGTTTCCTCCCGGTGTTGGTTTGGTTTTGGCCAGTTATCCCTCAAGCTGTTGCTTGTGAACAAGTTACTACTCTCTCGCAAGTACCTACTCTTACCATCGCTGACAATCCAATTCAAAGAGGTTTGAATAACCTTAAAATAGAGAGCGCTGGTGACAAAGCTCAGGGTGCAACTGATGAGGCAGTTGGTAAGACTCAACGCGCTGTTGGTAAGGTAACTGGACAAACCGAAGGTGCTATCAGGGAAGCTAAGGGTGAGGCTAAACAGGCGGCTGGTGATGCCAAAGGTAACGCTAGCAAGGCAGGGGACAAAGCCGAAAATGCTTCAAAAAGCTTGATTGATAAATTTAAAGATTTCTTTGACTAAGGGCTAAGTCTTGGAAAGCGATTTTCCGGGTTTATGCGGCTGCTGAACTGTATCACGTCTGAGCAGTTCAGTAGCCACTTTTTTAACTGGCACAGGGTAAGCATCAGGTACAAAAAGCGCAAGCGTTGCATCCCGAAGGGTTATTGCTCTCCACATCAAGGCAACACAACAACAGCGGAATCGGCAGCTAAACGCCTCATATTGCTGTTATTTCAACCACTTTCCTAGTTACCCTTAAGTGATAAAGTGCATTATTTGCCTCAAGTCTAGATTATGTCCTTTAGGGTTTAACAAAGAAAATTCGTGTGAAGCTTGCAAAACCATCACAACTTGCCTAGCTACTGAGGCAATCCACACTCAGGATTGAGGCAGCGCTTTCAACGGAGATAGCAGTGATGGTTTTCAACTTTCTTAGCTTTAGTGTAGGACTCGTTATCTTGGTGCTGGGGGCTTTTGGTGTTCTGCAATGGATGGATATCCCAACGGGTAATTTCCTTGATTGGGTAATTGGTGCGGCGAGTTTTTGGTGGTTGTTGGTGATTGTGACAGTACCGTGGAATGTCCACTTCCAGGCAAAGGAAGTTTTGGCAGAAGCGGCTGTGTCGGTGGAAAAAGGTATTGCCGTAGATGAGAAGAAAGTTAAATACGCCGAGGTTTTAGCACATCGATCTTTTTGGGTAGCGATCGCACTTCATCTTTTCTCAGCAGTTGGACTTTACACTCTTGCTGCCGCTGGCATCAGTGCCGTTGGTTACCTTAGTTCCGGTGCTGCCTTACTCTTAACTGCCCTGCGTCCAGCTGTGCGAACCTATGAATATCTGGCCGCCCGGTTAGCGATGATTCGACAAGAATTTACTTATCCGAGAGAAGATATTTGGGAATTGCGGAATCGGTTTAATACGCTCGAAGAAACTGTCAATCGCATGGAAGAGCAATTAGATCCTGAAGAGCCTTACTCTTGGGTAGCCACAGGGCAACGTCACCAAGTGGAAACTCGTCAGGAGTTAGCTCGTATAGCAGCTTCTGTTGAAGAACTACGAGCGACAAATGAAACGCAGCATGAGCGTCTATCAAGGGAAGCAAGACAAGCGATCGCTCAACTAACAACAGATGGTCAATTCCTCGACCACGTCCGGGAAATCATCCGCTTTTTCAAAACAGCATAGCTGACGAACTGAGTGCAGCGCCGCAGAAGTTTGTAAGCAGTTCTAAAAACGAGGGAGAAAGGGGGAGAGGGAGAGAGAGGGTGATTTTAACTGCACAGTTATTTCCGCGAGGCTGCACTGAGGGCGATCGCCCTCAGTTGCGCTTGTTAGCGAAATGCACTAACTGTGAGACTCCGTTCCCGATTCCGGCATTATGGGTACAAGGGGAATGTCTGCATTGTTTTTTGCCGTTTGCGACGATGGCGAAACGACAGAAGCCCGTTTGATAAGCGATCGCTCTCCTAAATCGAATGGCACTGACTTAAGAACTCTCATCAATACCAATCAATCCTTGTGCAGGGGGGAAAGGGGGAGGCACTCGTCCAAAGATGGGGGGTTTGGGGGGAAGCCCCCCAGACTTGGTTTCTCCAAAAAATTGACAATTTTTCGCTTAAGTCAGTGTCATTCCTCCTAAATCATTTCTGACATGTGATCGTCATCCCCCTCATCAGAATTTGCCGAATCTGCTCGATTTCCGCCCGCGACTAGCAGAGGAACAGACAAATTACTAATTGACAAATGCGATTCTCTATGGCGCACTTGATAAGTGTCTCAACGAGTGAGTTCTTAAGTTGCGTTCCTAACTTGCAATCTTCAATTCCCATGAACACTCGCTGTGGCTTAGACAACCAATGGAAAATAGGGACTAGTGGCTAGGGAAAAAATTTTCATTCCTTTTATATCTGTGCGAAGTAGAGCAGCTTTTCCGCAAGTTTATTGATTTTCCGTATTACTTGATAAACGGCTCTTATTTAAAATTCGATCACTCTATCTCTGGATATTATCTACCCTCCGTTGAATGCGATCGCACTTCATGATATAATTTTATGCTTTACTTATCTATATTTCTTACTTAATTAAGAGTTATCTACATATAGTAATTCAGCAAGATGGCTAAGGAATTTCTATACTTTTACTGTAAAAATGTGAAACAGACTGGTATTATTAGTGGATACTTTTAATTTTTGATGTCGCTATTTATAGAATCATCAGAATTCTGATAAACTTCAACAATTTTTATCAGTGCATTATGTTGCAGCGGAGGCTGAAAATGAATATGCACATCGTTATACGTCTATTGACTGGCGGCTGTATCATCTTAATTTCTTCTTTGTTTAACAAACCTAATTATCCCTATTCGTCGGATTTTTATGCATTGAGTTATATCCTTTAATTTTACAGAGTGAGGACAAGTTTGTAAACGTCACGTTAACCCGTTAGAGGAGTTGCCCTAATGCTTGTAGAGTCTTCAAACAGCAATTTACCTGAATCGTCACTTCCTCCAACTGCCAAGGAAATTTCCCAAACTTTTAAAAAAGCAAGTCGCTCGAAAAAGTTTCGTCTGCGAACTGTTCTGATTGTTCCATTTATTATTCCCATTATTGCCTCAACTGGGTTGGTGGGGTGGTTCTCCCTCCGTAATGGACAGCAGGCGATCGATGACCTGGCGACTCAGTTGATCGGTGAAATTAGTGCCCGCATTAAGCAACACGTTTTAGACTATCTCACTAAATCCCATAATGTTCTGCGACTCACTCAAGCAGGTGTCGAAAGCGGCAATTTAAAGCTCGATGACTTTGACCGATTGCAACGCTATTTCTGGCAGGTGGTGCAAAAGGGCGACCTGGAGAGCTATCTGTTCTTTGGAAATGAACAGGGCGAGTTTGTCGGTGTTGAACACCGAGAAGATGGTACGCTTCAACTCAAAATTCGCACGAAAGCCACCGAACCGATGCGTGAAACCTACTTACTGGACGATCGCGGCAATCGACAAAAGCTGTTGAAACAGGCGAAGTACGATACCACCTCCCGCCCCTGGTATAGAGCCGCCGAACAGGCTCGTAAACCTACGTGGAGTCCAGTTTATCCCTTCTTTTCCCGTCAGAATACCTCGTTGGGCATTTCTCCGGTCAGCCCAGTCAAGGACTCGAACGGTAAGCTGCTGGGGGTTCTGAGCATCAACATCACCTTGATGCGAATTACAGACTTTCTCAAAGAGTTATACATTAGCCCTCATGGACAAAGCTTTATCATGGAGCGATCGGGCCATCTAGTTGTTAGTTCAACCATTCCGGAGCCGTTCACCGTTAAAGGTGGTAAAGGAGACGATCGCCAAATCGAGAGGATGGCAGCAGCTGATAGTCAGAATCCGACAGTGACTGCTACTGCCCGATATTTACGCAAGCATTTCGGTCTGTTTTCCGCGATCGAGGGCAGTCAACACCTGAAGTTTCAAATTGACGGTGCATGGCACTATGTTCAGGTCATGCCAATTCAGGGTGGTCGGGCTATCGACTGGCTGGCGGTGGTGGTTGTCCCTGAAGCTGATTTTATGGAACGGATCAATGCAAATACTCGCACTACTATACTGCTGTGCGTACTTACCTTCTTTGCGGCAACCGCGATCGGTGTTCTCACTTCCCGTTGGATCAGCCACCAAAT
>DATNPI010000131.1:0-9457 GCA_036703325.1 Coleofasciculaceae cyanobacterium | reverse complement strand
TTTCGTCGTGATTTGGGAAATGTAGAAGACGCCTATCAGCAAGTTCTAGAGCGAGTTCTGGCAGGAAAAATTAAGTCCTAGCGGTTGACGGTCTACGCTTAATAATTGAGCAAATTGCTAAAACTAGCAACAGACAATGGACAATGGACAACTAATAAAAGCTGATAGCGAAGCGAGACGAGCTAGCTTCTTTCGCTGACTTGCAATAAACATGGTGTGTGGAAGTGCTAAAAGACCTCAAAGAAACACGATTATCTCCCTTGTTAGCAGCAGTGCTTGCTGTATCAACCACTTTCGGCGTAGCTGGGCCAAGTGCTGGGCAATCCGTTGACCAGTCGCCCCTTGATACGAAACCTCCAGAAACAGCTAACAGCGCCGGAGAGATACCTGAAGCTTTAGATGAGTCCGATACTAATGCGGACTCCATCTTAAAGCCCATATATGTCAACCAAGATGCTGCTCCCGTAGATAAGGTGTCTACCCAGTTAGCGGAAGTCAAACCAGAGACAACTGTCAATGTGGTAGTCCCGACCAGTCCCGATCCACAAGTCTCTAGCAATCAACCCCCTACTGCACAGGCTCCAACGCCAACGCCAACACCAACACCAACGCCGAACCAAACACCAACCCCGACACCAGCACCCGAAACTCCAGCTCAACCGACTGCTGAGCCAGAACCGCGAGTGCTAGTCGCGGAAGTTGTTGTTAGAGGTGCAGCAGGGGAACTGGAAAATGAAATTTTTCAAGCGATTAGAACGCGAGCAGGACAAGCAACAACCCGCTCCCAGTTGCAGACTGATGTAAATGCCATCTTCGCGCTCGGCAGGTTCGCCAGTGTGAATGTAGTGCCAGAAGATACCCCCTTGGGCGTCCGCATTACCTTTGATGTGCAACCGAACCCGGTACTGCGTGAGGTGGCAGTCAATGCTGTACCCGAAGATGCTACCAAGCGTGTAGTACCACAGCAAGTGGTAGATAACATTTTCAGCAACCAGTATGGGAAGATCCTCAATCTTAACGACCTCCAAGCCGGCATCCAAGAGTTAAACAAGTGGTACAAAGAAAACGGTTATGACCTCGCTCAGGTCATTGATGCCTCAAAAGTTACCACCGATGGCAGAGTCACCTTGGTGGTGGCAGAAGGAGTAATTGAAGATCTGCGGGTGCGTTTTATTAACAAAGAGGGACAGACCACAAATGAGCAAGGCGAACAGATAAGAGGTCGTACCCGTGACTTCATCATTACGCGAGAGGTGCAGTTAGCCCGAGGAGATGTCTTTAATCGGCGGACAGCCGAAAGAGATCTGCGACGAGTTTTTGGTTTGGGGATTTTTGATGATGTGCGGCTGTCGTTTGCCCCTGGTACTGACCCGCGCAAAGTTGTTGTGGTCGTGGACGTGATTGAGAAGAATACTGGCTCCATCGCTGCTGGTGCTGGTATCAGTTCTGCTAGTGGACTGTTTGGCTCAGTTAGCTATCAACAGCAAAACCTGGGAGGCAATAATCAGACCTTAGGGGCGGAATTGCAGCTGGGTCAACGGGAATTGCTGTTTGATGTACGCTTTACAGACCCCTGGATTGCAGGTGACCCTTACCGCACCTCTTACACGGTTAATGGCTTCCGCCGTCGGTCGATCTCGCTGATTTTTGATGGCGGGCCAATAGATGTCAGACTCCCTGATCCTAATAATCCCTTGCTCCCTGGCGATCGCCCTCGTGTCTTGCGTACCGGTGGTGGTATCAGCTTTACCCGTCCTTTGTCAAGAGACGTTTTTGCCCCAGCCGAGTGGGTCGCCTCACTGGGCTTACAGTATCAACGGGTTTCCATCCGGGATGACGATGGTGACCTGAGTCCACGCGATCAGCTGGGTAACAACTTGAGCTTTAGTGGCACTGGGAAAGACGACTTGCTCACCGTCCAGTTGGGTGCTGTGCGCGATCGCCGCAATGACCTGCTGCGACCCACAAGTGGGTCCCTGGTACGACTAGGTGTGGAGCAGTCCATCCCGGTCGGCGAAGGCAGCATCCTCCTTACTCGCCTGAGAGGTAGCTATAGCTACTACATCCCCGTTAGCTTCACCAACTTCACCCCTGGTCCACAGGCTTTGGCTTTTAACCTTCAAGGGGGAACTGTCCTCGGAGATTTGCCGCCCTATGAAGCCTTTTCTCTTGGTGGCTCCACCTCGGTGCGAGGTTACGATGAGGGTGACGTCGGGTCAGGCCGTAGCTTTATCCAGGCAACCGCTGAATATCGCTTCCCACTCTTCTCCGTAATCGGCGGCGCTCTATTTGTTGACTTTGCTAGCGATCTGGGTTCGGGTAGCAGCGTACCAGGTAATCCAGCAGGTGTGCGCGGAAAACCTGGCAACGGTCTCGGCTTTGGTCTGGGCGTCCGGGTGCAGTCGCCACTTGGCCCAATTCGGGTGGATTATGGTTTTAATGACGACGGTAGCAGCCGTCTCCACTTCGGTATTGGAGAGCGCTTTTAAAGAGTGCTGAGTGCTGAGTGCTGAGTGAGGAAAATGTGAAGAGTCAGTAAAGTCTTACTCACTCATCAGCACTCCCTGCTCATTACAACGTCAACTCAGAACGAGCGTGATAGTTACGACTCAGTAATCCCTGGTCATTAGACAAACATTAGACAATTACAGATATGAGTATTTGTTCAACTCCGGACTTAGCACTCACTCATCAGCACTCCCTGAAGGCTGAGTTTGAACGTTCCGGCATCGGACTTCACAGTGGTCTCTTGACAAAAGTGCGGGTGCTGCCCACTGCTGCTGGGGAGGGACGATATTTTGTTCGGGTTGACCTACCTGGAGAACCTGTCATCCCAGCGCGAGTGGACGCTGTCCACGAGACAATACTTTCTACTCAACTTCGGGCATCGACAAAGGGTGACGTAGAGGCGAGTGTGCGGACAGTGGAACACCTACTAGCTGCCTTGGCCTGCTGTGGGATTGATGATGCCCGGATTGAGATTGATGGGCCAGAAGTTCCTCTTTTGGATGGTTCGGCGCTGCCTTGGGTGGAGGCCATCATCGAAGTGGATAGTGTTGAACAGACAACTAACGAGTTACGAATGCCAAATTCGCAATTTGTACTCTCCACGCCAGTATCGGTTTATCAAGGGGATGCCTTTGTTACTGCCTTGCCAGCACCGACAACCCGATTTACCTATGGGATTGAGTTTGATAACCCTTGTATTGGTAATCAATGGTATAGTTGGACGCCTGAGCAGGAGAGTTTTGCCTCTGTGATCGCTCCAGCTCGTACATTTTGTTTAGCTAACCAAATTGACACTCTGCGAGAAGCTGGTTTAATTAAAGGCGGTAGCTTAGAAAATGCCTTGGTTTGTGGCGACCAAGGATGGCTCAATCCTCCTTTGAGATTTTCAAATGAGCCAGTGCGTCATAAACTTTTAGATTTAGTAGGGGATTTAAGTTTACTCGGAACTTTTCCTGCGGCTCACTTCCTCGCCTACAAAGCCAGCCACAATCTGCATATCCAACTTGCAAAACAGCTGGCTCTAGTATGTCGGTGAGGAATAAAAAGTGAGGGGCTTGTCTTGTACAAGAGAAATTCAAAGCCCCTGCTCTAAAGCCCCTGCGCATTAGCCTCAACGCTCTCTCCCTAGTATGCTCATGTCTATATTGACCGACGTTAACACCCACGCTGATTCTACAGAAGCCACTCCTACGCAAAACAGCCAGTTATCGACTCAAGTGATTTTCACCTTTGAGGATATTCAAAAAATACTACCTCACCGATATCCCTTCGCCTTAGTCGATCGCATCATTGAATACGTGCCAGGGAAGCGAGCCGTTGGCATCAAGAACGTCACCTTCAACGAACCGCATTTTCAAGGGCATTTTCCTGGGCGTCCCCTGATGCCTGGGGTGATGATTGTGGAAGCAATGGCTCAGGTAGGGGGCATTGTCTTGACCCAGATGCCCAATATGGAAGGCGGATTATTTGTATTTGCCGGTATTGACAAAGTTCGCTTCCGGCGTCCGGTAGTTCCAGGCGACCAGTTGGTAATGACAACGGAACTGTTGTCCATCAAGCGGCGTCGTTTTGGAAAGATGCAAGCCCGTGCGGTCGTTGAGGGTCAGCGAGTCGCAGAAGGCGAACTAATGTTTTCACTTGTAGATTAAAAATTGCTTTGAGTAATGGAGTGTTGAGTGCTGAGTTCTAAATTCAAAACTCAAAACTCAAAACTCAAAACTCACGCACTCCTATGGCAACACTGATTCATCCCACTGCTGTTATCCACCCTGGTGCTGAACTACACCCGACCGTTCAAATTGGCCCTTACGCCGTGATTGGAGACAATGTGACGGTTGGGCCAGAAACGACCATCGGCGCTCATGTGGTGCTGGAGGGACCAACCGAAATCGGAGCCAGGAATCAAATCTTTCCAGGCGCAGCGATAGGCTTGGAACCCCAAGACCTTAAGTATGATGGGGCCCTTAGTTGGGTCAGAATTGGCAATGACAACCGAATTCGTGAATATGTCACAATTAACCGGGCAACTGGTGCTGGTGAAGCAACACTGATTGGCAATAACAATCTGCTGATGGCTTACGTCCACGTTGCCCACAACTGTGTGATTGAAGACTCGGTTGTGATTGCCAATGGGTTAGCTATGGCGGGTCACGTTCACATTGAGTCGAAGGCAGTGATTGGTGGGGATGTGGGGATTCATCAATTTGTCCACATCGGTCGTCTAGCGATGGTGGGTGGTTGTAGTCGAATTGATCGGGATGTGCCACCCTATATGCTGGTTGAGGGAAATCCGTCACGAGTGAGATCGCTTAATCTAGTGGGTCTCAAGCGTGCGGGAATGACGGCAGCCGAGATGGGACAACTCAAAAAGGCGTTTCGGACTCTCTACCGCTCTGGACATCCTCTCAATCAAGCTCTGGAACATTTAGACTTACTGCAAGATAACGAACACTTGCGACACCTGCGCCAATTTTTGCAGATGTCCCAGATGGAAGAACGGCGGGGTTCAATTCCCGGCCGTCGCATCAAGCATGAGGAGTGAGTCAACTAAAGGCTGAAGGATGAAGGATAAAGGATGAAAATACCCCATAGATAAATTTAGGGGCTGGCGCTCGCTCTTTTCCACCACTTCATCCTTCACATTTCATCCTTTTTTAGTCATTAATCATTTGTCCGTTGCTAATGGCTAATTGTTTCCCGCCATTAGCTATTAGCCATTCTGCCATTAGCCAATGACTCTCAAAACCATCTTTATCAGCACTGGCGAAGTTTCTGGCGATTTGCAAGGCGCACTGCTGATTGACGCGCTCAAACGTCAGGCAAAGGCAGCAGAGTTGGAGCTAGAGATTGTGGCGCTAGGGGGCGACAAAATGGCGAAGGCCGGTGCTAGGTTGTTGGGTAATACCACCGCCATCGGTTCTTTGGGGATTTTGGAATCTCTGCCCTTTGTCCTGCCTACTCTACAAATCCAACGTCGGGCTAAACAGTACCTCCAGCAGCATCCGCCTGACTTGGTGGTGCTGATTGACTACATGAGTCCAAATCTGAGCATTGGCAGTTTTATTCGGCGTCACCTACCGCAGGTGCCTGTAGTTTATTACATCGCCCCCCAGAATTGGGTATGGTCAATTTCTTCCCGCAATACGGGGGCGATTGTGGAAATGACAGACAAGATGTTGGCGATTTTCCCAGAGGAGGCCCGTTACTTTGAAAAAATGGGAGCCTCAGTTAGTTGGGTGGGTCATCCCCTAGTGGACAAGATGCAAGCAAGTCCGACGCGGGAGGAGGCACGCAAAGCCTTAGGCATTGGATCAGATCAAACAGCGATCGCACTTTTACCAGCTTCCAGGCGTCAAGAACTCAAATATATGATGCCGATAGTCTTCGAGGCAGCTCAACAACTCCAGTCGAAATTACTGGCGGATGGGGAGATGGGGAAAAGTCCCGATCCAACATCTAAAATCGTTCGACTGAACTTCGACAGGCTCAGTTACCGCGCTCACGCCGAAGTCCCAGATCCAAAATCGGAAACTCCACTCTTTTGGATTCCGCTTTCATTAGATGCCTACCGACCTGCTATTGAAGCCGCAATCCAACGTTATGGTTTACGTGCTACCGTCGTCGCCGATAAAACAATCGAAGTACTTGCAGCTGCTGATTTAGCGATCGCTAAGTCTGGCACCGTGAATTTGGAACTGGCGCTTTTAGACGTTCCACAAGTGGTTTTATACCGGGTCAGTCCTTTTACTGCCTGGGTTGCCCGCACCTTCTTCAAGTTTTCTATTCCTTTTATGTCGCCGCCTAACCTGGTGGTGATGCGCTCAATTGTGCCGGAGTTGCTACAAGAGCAAGCGACGCCAGAAAATATTGTCCGAGAGGCTCTAGAACTTCTCCTCAACCCTGATAGACGGCAGCAAACCCTGCTAGATTATCAGGACATGCGTCGATTGGTCGGGGAAGTTGGAGTATGCGATCGCGCTGCCCTTGAAATCCTTCAACTAGTAGAGTAACAGTAGAAGCGGTTGAGTATTGAAAAAATCGCATCCAGCTAGATTTTAAAGATATTTAAATAGCTTATAAGCTGTACGCACAAACGCTAGTCTTTAATAAGATAACGGGTTGCTCTGAGCGTTTTTCAAGAGCAGAATTTACCGATGCAGAAAAATATTGGATAGATGAAAGCTGTAATTATCTAACTACTTCTGCCACAATTCAAATACTGCCTGGATTCAGTGTTATGAATGGAATTAATCTCAACCGGATAAAGCTATCTCAACTGCGTATCTTTGTTGCAGTCGCTGAACACTGTAATTTTAGTGAGGCGGCTTTGCACCTGGAACTTTCTCAATCGGCAGTTAGCCATGCGATCGCTTCTCTGGAAGAAGAGTTGGGAGTCCCACTTCTGGCACGAGGTCGTAACGGTGCTCATCTGACTCCCGCAGGAGAGGGAGTGATTGGCTATGCCCAGCAGATACTACAACTGCTAGAGGGGATGGTTGAAGAGGCAAATTTACATAAAGGCTTACAGGGAGGCCGGGTGCGGATTGCCGCTTTCCGGAGCGTCGCTACCCATATTTTGCCAGAAATCGTTGCCCGGTTTCGCTGTCAGTTTCCCCAGATTGCTGTCAGAATTACTGAGTATAACGACTCTGAGGAAACTGAAAAAGCGCTACGTGAAGGTAAGGCTGATATCGGTTTCATGACTCTCCCAGCGAGTAGTGAATTTGAAAGTTGGGAAATCCTGCGGGATGAGTATATTGCCCTGTTACCGCCAACTGCTAAGTTAAACAATCCTCAACTGAGTTGGGAGCAGTTAGCGGCTTACCCACTGATTTCAGAAGCTCCCGGAAATTGCTGCTATGTGAGGCTTCACAACTACTTGCGATCCAGTGGTATTTCCTTGGATATTGCCTATGAAATTAGAGAAGACTCAACGATGGTTAGCATGGTCGCTCAGGGTTTGGGAACGGCAATTCTCCCCCGACTCGCCGCAGAACCAATTCCAGCAGGGGTGCAGGTATGCTATTTACCAGTGCCCTTGGAACGAGTGATTGGTGCTGCTATTTTAGCTGATGCCCTCCAGCCTCCTGCTGTCTTTGCTTTTCTCGATACTCTCAAGGAGACTCGGTCAGCGATCGCTGGTCGTTGTCTATCTCTGCTTTAAGGATTTCCCAAAAATAAATGATCCAAATTTAGACAGGACGATTGATGATATCAACGAACCACTTGTTTCTGTCCTTATCGCTAGATTCAAACCATTCGTCTACTAGTTTTTTGAGCTTGAAATTATAGTGTAAGCTTAGTTCGATTGTCCATCTAGTTTATTTGATAAGCTTTTTTTTGCAGTAGCGGCTTTTAATAATGGCGTATCAATAAGATGTGTGGTTTCAACAAAATCATCCAATCAGGTGAGACAACGGGATGAAGTGCGAGCGCCTTTCCACTTCGTAACTTATTTGTAGGGGTAAAGACACCAAACCTGTAATGTGCGCGATCGCAAAGACTTAGTGAAACATCTCTTACTCTTACACCAAGTCAACCTCTACTCAGCTCGACACAAAGCTGTCAGTGGCTACTCTGGGGGAATGCGGCAGCGCTTTGGCATTCTAACGCTTATTCAACCATGATTAGAACTTATCGAGACACAGATTTAGATGACGTAGTCACTATTTGGTATGAAGCGTCTAAAATTGCCCATAGCTTCATCTCAGAAGAAACTTTAGCTGTCCACAAAGACGCTGTAATCCATACCTACATACCAATGGCAAAAACCTGGGTTGCTGAAGAATATGGAACTATTGTCGGTTTTATTTCTCTATTAGAGAACATGGTTGGTGGTTTATTTGTATCACCAAAAAGCCAAGGCAAAGGGTACGGAACTCAGTTAATTGAATATGCCAAAACAATCAGAGGAAACCTGCTGGTAGAGGTTTACAAGGAGAATCTCAAGGCCCGCAAGTTCTACGAGAAGTGTGGATTTGTCTTGATTGGAGAACGTCTGGACGAAAATACTGGTTTTCTCCTCTTAACCATGAGCTTAGACGCAACTGTGATTTCCTGATTGCATACTAAATCCGATCTATAGCAATACGCTTCGGATGAGGTTCAACTGCGATCGCTCCTCATAGCTGAAGTGGTAATGGTGCGCTCATCATAAGCGCAGGTGCATTAGGTTTGCCGTAATGTCTTATACCAATTGGTCTGAAAAATGACACGAATCGTGTTATCGAAGCGGCTCCCAAAGAGCTAGGGGTTAGGTGGTAGGTGGTAGGTGGTAGGTGATGACGAGACTTTACCTAAAACCTAAAACCTGCAACCTAAAACCTGCAACCTGAGGGGGTGACAAACAAGCCGAAAGCTTGATTTAGCAAGCTTTCTATCCCCTCGACCGACGAGAAGGTATCAGCTTATTGACAGGCTTATTGAGAATAAGCTTGTGGGCATGGCTGATTATCGATAATGATAATCATTGCGAGAGGTAGGGAGGGCGAGGTACACCTCGCCCTCCCTCCTCGTTTTTAGTTTCATAAGGCTAAGAGCAGCTCTTGCTCAAGCAGATAAACGTGGTAAAAAAGAGCGGTTCGTTGTGTTAAAAAGACCGCTCCGATAAAAATGCTTCCCGAATTGTATCTCAACTGCCTCAAGTCTCAACTGAGTGCATCCCAACTACTTAGCTTAGAAATGCTGGTTTTTCTGTTGCAATTTCATAAACAGATACGAATTGAAAGATTAGCAGCCTGTTTACCTTTGCCCATCTTGTATGAGAGTCGTCGCCGCCATGTACAAAGGTTTCTATCTTTACCGCAACTTAGAGGCAGCTTTAAAGGTTTATAAATCCCGGAGTGGCATTGAAGCCATGTTCAAAGATTGTAAAAGTGGCGGCTACAACTTGGAAGAGTCAAAAGCTTGTGTTGAGCGATTAACCAACTTAGTACTTTTAATAGCAATC
>DATNPI010000114.1:0-3346 GCA_036703325.1 Coleofasciculaceae cyanobacterium | reverse complement strand
GATAGGCCGTTTCTACGACGCCGATGGCTGCGATCGCTCCCATCACAGTTCTAGACCAGCGATGAATCCAAGGGGTTGAACGTCGGCGAATCATTTTTTGATTTGGTAATTGGTAATTGGGACGTTGAAAGAAGAAGGAAGTTCGGCAACGAGAATCTACGGGATTTAACGGATTTTACCGATGAATCTTGAGGGAAGAAGTCAAAAGTCAGAAGTCAGAAGTCAGAGCAAAAAAACAGCTATTCGTGTATCCGTGACTTTCGGATCGTGAATCAAGGGAATTGGGAATTGATAATTGGGAATTGGTGATTGGTGATTGGTGATTGATAATTGGTGATTGATAATTGATAATTGGTGATTAGGAATTGGTGATTTTTTTTCACTGTTAGCTCTTCGTTTTAAGCTATTACCGATTACCCGTTACCGATTACCGATTACCCATTACCGATTACCCATTACCCATTACCCCTTCCCATTTTACGTTTTACTTGTGACTTTGCCCGGTTCCGGTGTTGGCCCTCTTGAGCCATTAGCGTCTCTGTTTTCCTGTTCGCGCTCTTTCTGTGACAAGCTGCGGCGGGCGGCTTCTACAAACTGACTGACGCGGATCGGATCTATCGGCTGCTCGATGCGGCCGTTTCGCTTCAGGGAACTCGATACAATTACGCCGTCAGCGGCCTGCATGAGGGTGGAAATGTTTTCCCACGAGGCGCCGCTACCGATGAAAACTGGAATTCCTGCCGCTGCTGCACTCGCGAGTTCTAAGTCTTCGAGATTGGGAGGGCTGCCAGTTGTCCAACCGGAAAGGATCACGGCGTCAGCTAAAGCGCGCCCGATCGTCTCAGAGACGGCTGTGGTCAAGTTGGGGCTGCCTAAGGGTCGCCCGTGCTTGACTAACACGTCTGCTAATATTTTGACATCGCTGCCCAATTCCCGGCGGTAGCGCAGTAGCTGGTGAGCTTGGCCTTCAATTAAGCCTTGGTCTGTAGCCATGATGCCGTTGAGGACGTTGACGCGGATGAATTGAGCACCCGTGCAGGAGGCGATGGCGATCGCGCTGTGGGCGTCGTTTCGCAGTACGTTAATGCCGATCGGCAGCGTCACGAGATTTGTTAGCCTCTCGACTACCAGAGTCATGGCACTTACCACAGCCGGATCTACGCTGTCTTTAGCAAAAGGAGCGTCGAAAAAGTTCTCGACTATGATACCGTTTGCGCCACCAGAAGCCAGCGCTGTAGCCTCTTGCTCGGCTCTTCCGATAATAGCTTTGAGGTTTCCGCCCCAGCGGGGAGAAGTTGGCAAAGGCTGTAAATGTACGACACCGATTATGGGATTCGGCGTTTTGAATATTTGTTTTAAGTCCACGGATTTTCCTGAAACCACCAAGTTCACTGACTGCTGACGGCGGATGAGTCACGGTATATTCTAGAATTCTATAGCAAATATGCTGAGAACCCCGTGTATTTAGACCGGGGATGAAAGCTAGAGGCAGGCTTTAGCCTGCAAGTTACCTTCCATTGCTTTGCTGGTCGCTGACTCTACAAAATGCTACTCTATTTTGTAGATCCCGGGAAAACGAGCAATGTTAAACCTTAGTTACGAGTACAAATTGAAGCCAACCGCAGAGCAAGCTCAAGAAATTGAGCGGGTTCTAACGGTTTGTCGCAAGGTTTGGAACTACGCTTTGCGGGAACGCAAGGACTGGATCAACTCTCGTAAATGTGCGGTCAATGCTTGCTCGATTTCTAAGGAATACATCATTCCGCTTGATGCAGCTTACCCAAATTATTTCCAGCAAAGCAAATCATTGACAGAAGCAAAAGAGCAAATCCCAGAGCTAAAAACTGTGAACGCTCAAGTTCTCCAACAAATCTTAAGACGACTGGAGACAGCTTTTGTGGATATGCAGCGCAAAGGAAGGGGTTTCCCAAGGTTTAAAAACCAGTATCGGATGAGGTCGTTTGTATTCCCGCAAATGCTTAAAAATTGCATCCAAGGGAATTCGATTAAGCTTCCCCAACTGGGTCAAGTGGAGTTCATTAAGTCTAGGGAGATACCAGACGGATTTGTAATCAAGCAAGCTCGGATAGTTCGCAAGGCTTCAGGGTATTTTGTCGTGATGTCACTGAGGTGTGATGTTAACGTCCCCGACCCTGTAGCATCGGGAAATCCAATAGGGATCGATCTTGGTTTGGATCGATTCTTGGCAACATCTGATGGTGAATTAGTTAAACGTCCCAAGTTTTTGAAGACCAAACATCGCAAGCTGAAATTGCTGCAACGTCGGTTAAAGAACAAGAAAAAAGGGTCTAACAACCGCCACAAGCTAAACAGAAAGATAGCTAGACATCATCAGCATATTGCCGACACCCGCAAAGATTGGCATTTTAAGCAAGCTAATCATATTTGTGACCGGGCCCGAATGGTATTCGTCGAAGATATCGATTTCAGGGTTTGGGCTAAAGGGATGTTTTGCAAGCATACGCTAGATGCTGGGTTTGGCCAATTCGTGTCAATACTGCAATGGGTTTGCTGGAAACGAGGCGTATATTTTGCCAAGGTGAATCAAGATTACACCTCGCAGGTATGCCCTCAATGCGATACGCACACAGGTAAAAAGGAGCTTAAAGAAAGACTCCACCAATGTCCTGAGTGTGGTTACACGACGCATAGAGACGTAGCAGCAGCTCAAGTTATCCGCAATCGCGGATTGTCTGAGGAGGGACGCTTCTTGGACATTAAAGAAAATGCTTGTGGAGACGGTCTGGCGGGGGCTGGCAACGGTCTAGTTAAGAGTCGCGGAAGCAAGAAGAAGAAAGCTTGAGGGTATGGCCCGGGCCCACCGGACAGCAGCCTTTAAGAATCCCCGCGCTGGTCTGCCGGGGAGGACGTCAACGAGGTTAAGTGGTGGAAGTTGTTCTCATAATTTTGGCTGTCACCTGCGGATTGTGGGCAGCAATCGAAGTGCTGCTGCGGGTGCTGCTGGGTTTTGGTAATCCCTTGATTTACATTGCCGATGACGAGTGCGGCTATTTGTTGGCGCCCAACCAAAAGGTGCGCCGCTTGGGCAACCGGATTGAGATTAACGAGTATTCGATGCGTAGCGGAGCGATCGCCCCGATACCCCCTCCAGAAACTCTGCGCCTCTTGCTGTTGGGAGATTCTGTCGCCAACGGCGGTTGGTGGACACATCAGACAGATACCCTCTCGGAAATTATGGCTCGGGATTTGAGACTGCAAGTACAGAATCTGGCGAGCAATGCACAATTAGGTTCACAAGTCAACTATTCAGATTTTGAAGTTCTCAACGCCTCAGCCAATTCTTGGGGGCCGAGGAATCAACTTG
>DATNPI010000217.1:0-5284 GCA_036703325.1 Coleofasciculaceae cyanobacterium | reverse complement strand
CGATCAGCCAGAGCTGGTGCGCGGGAGCTCAATCCCTAGGCGTTCTGCCTGGAGTTTCGCCTAAGGGGGCGTCCAAAAACAACTGGAACATTTCGGTTAAGTAGGTAGGCGCAAATAAACGAAGGTATGTAAATAAATGTTAATTGACGAAAATCCTCTTCCCTTCTACCTTCCGCCCTTTGCCCGGTCACTGAGCCTGTCGAAGTGCTGCCTTGCCTCAACGACAAATATTAATGCCCACCTACTTACCAAGGACAACTCACAACTCACAACGAACCAGACACTCTCTTTAGAGGAGTAAGTCTTGGACGACTCCTAAGGGGCTACTCAATTAGTTCTTTTTAGTCTGCCCGAAAGAAAATTTATTAACAATTCATATCCTTTGTTTCCTGTTAAAAACTCCCCCAGAGAGGGAGTTCTGGGCACACTTTCTCTGCTTAACTCTCTTGAGTTAGTCACCCGGCGATCCGGAACCTGCTAGAAATTCCTGAAAAACAGGATAGTCACCGGAGAAGCATATGAAACTAAAGACCAAGTTTATTTCAGGTTTTTTGGGTGTTGCCGCACTAGTAGCAGTATTGGGTGTTATTAATATTCAAACAAAGAAAACTGTTGATGAACAATTTAATAAAATTACCGAAAGTACCGCTCGGCAACTGATTGCATTAGATCAGATTAAAGTTGCTTCTGTTACAATTACTTCTAAGGTTTACAGTTATACAGTTATTCAAGGAGAATCCAGCTATATCACTCCTGCTGGCAAGATTAATCCAAAACTACAAGACGGAAACCCAGAAAAAGAAGCCTTTAAAAGAGCAGTAGAAGACTTAGAAAAATCGTTAGATAAATTTCAGAAATTTGCTAACACTCCCCAAAACCAAAAAATTTATAGAGAACTTCTCACCAGCAAGGTACAACTTACTGAAATTGGTCAGACAATTATAGATTTAAAAGGTGCAAAACTTAAAGGAGAGAATATACTCCTCAAAAAGCAGGAGCTTGAGAAAGCTGAAGAAAAATTTCTAGAGATAGTTGATGGGGCAATTGCCGTCAACGTGGAAGCACTTGAGCGTGAAAATCAGACCGCTAATCGCAGTTCTACCTATTTTCTAGTCATTAACCTGGCCTGTATCACAGCAGGGCTTGCTATAGCTATCATTGTTGGGGTAATCTTAGCGGAAAAAATCACCAAACCCATTAAAAAACTGAAGGAAGCAGCTACTAAGATTGGAGAAGG
This sequence comes from Coleofasciculaceae cyanobacterium, assembly GCA_036703325.1. Taxonomy (GTDB): domain Bacteria; phylum Cyanobacteriota; class Cyanobacteriia; order Cyanobacteriales; family Coleofasciculaceae; genus DATNPI01. The sequence goes on along the minus strand of DATNPI010000217.1, from coordinate 4,047 downwards.
AGACTTTGATATCCAAGTTGATATAAAAACTAAGGATGAGCTGAAAATTTTAGCTGATGCCTTTAATCATATGGCGAGAAAGCTCCAAGAAACAACTGTCTCTAAATCCTATCTCGATAACATTATTACTTCCCTGAGTGATGCACTGATTGTTCTTACTAAGAACAACACAATTGAAACTTTTAATGAAGCCACTTTATCTCTGTCAGGATATCAAGCCAATGAGCTGCGAAATCAGCCATTAAATATCTTTTTTAAAGAGAATAATTTATTGACTGATTTAGAAGCTAATAGTTTAGAGAAAAATGGTTTTCTGGGGCAACGAGAAATAACCTTCTTTGCCAAAGATGGTCGCCAAATCCCCGTATCTATTACCGCATCAGTCATGCAAAATGCTGTGGGCAAGATTCAGGGAATCGTTTGCTTAGTACAGGACATATCCGCACGCAAAGAGGCAGAGGAGGCGCTACGCAGGCAAGCCCTGATGTTTGAAACAATTTATGATGGCATCATCCTCACAGATTTAGCAGGTCTTATCCTCGACTGGAACCCAGCCGCCGCGAGGATATTCGGTTATGAAAAAGCCGAGGTGCTGGGCAAGAACTGCGGAATGGTGTATCAGCCAGAACAGGCAATAGAGCTGACCCAGCAGATGATTTACGGCTTGATGAGCCAGGGGCGCTGGACTAGCGAGATTGAATTTACCCGTAAAGATGGCACCGAAGGGGTCTGTGAAACGGTTGTTGTGCCGTTACGGGATGAAAGAGGTCAGCCAATAGCCGCTATTGGAGTCAACCGCGACATTACTGAGCGCAAGCAGTACGAAAATCAATTAGTCGAAGCACGGGAAGCTGCTGTTGAAGGCGCACGAACCAAAGCCCAATTCTTAGCGAACATGAGCCACGAAATTCGCACTCCCATGAATGGGGTACTGGGCATGAGCGAATTACTATTAAGCACTCAACTCACTGCCCGACAACTCGACTTTGTGAAAACCTTGCAAGTGAGTGGAGAGCATTTACTGAGGGTGATTAACGATATTCTCGACTTCTCCAAACTTGAAGCCGGGGAAATGCGGCTGGATACGGAGGAGCTTGACTTAAACCGTTGCTTGGAAGAAGTGCTGGATTTATTCAGTCCCCAAGCCGATGCCAAGGATTTGGAACTGGCTCTTTTGGTAGATACTGAGGTGCCACGACAACTCCTAGGAGATGCGGGCCGCCTGCGGCAGATTCTCACCAATTTGGTAGGAAATTCGATCAAATTCACCGATGCTGGGGAAGTCGTGATTCATGTTTCTATCAACGAGCAGCCGTCAGTGGATCAAGACGTAATTAATTGGGCCTCTACTGGCGAAAAACAGCGGACAACGGACTACGCTGTTGCCGGGAATTCATTTCCCAGCAAGGAAGCACAGCCCCGAAGGGACAACGAACAAACTATAGAATTGCGGTTTGCCGTCAAAGATACTGGTATTGGCATTTTCTCAGAAGAGCAGCAAAAGTTATTCCAAGCCTTCTCACAAGTAGATGTCTCCACGACTCGCAGGCATGGTGGTACGGGATTAGGGCTAGCGATTTGCAAGCAACTTGTGGAAATGATGGGCGGGGAAATTGGTGTAGAAAGCCAGCCTGGAGTTGGGTCTACCTTCTGGTTCACGGCTACCTTTGACAAGGTGGCTGCTGACTCTACTAAAGAAGCTCGGGTTTCTAGTAGTGTGCCGACTTCCCCTGAAGCCCTGACAGGGAAGAGGGTGTTGGTCGTGGACGATCGCTCGATCAATCGCCAGATTGTGCAGCATCAGTTGAGTGCCAAGGGGATGGAGGTGGATGAAGCGGATAATGGCATTGTTGCCCTCAACGCTTTGCAAGCAGCGGCTGAAGCTGGAAAACCCTACGATGTGGCGCTGCTCGACATGAAAATGCCCAAAATAGATGGATCAACCTTAGGACGGCTGATTCTCTCTGAACCGGATTGGGCGCAGACGAAATTAGTGATGATGACCTCTATGCATGCGGGTGATTCAGCTCAACCGCTGCTCAAAAGCGGGTTTTCTGATTATTTAGTCAAGCCGGTGAAAGAATCTCAGCTGCTACAGTCGCTGCTTAAGGTGCTGGCTCCTGATGTACCGTCGCTAGTCGTCGGTACTCAGTCCTCAGAGAAAGAAGGAGGAAGCTTTGATATACGACAAGGGACAAGCCTGAAAATGCTGTTAGTGGAAGATACTCCCATTAACCTGAAATTAGTGCAGCATCAGGTGCAACTTCTGGGTCACCAGTCAGATTCAGCGGAGAATGGTCAACTTGCCCTGGAAAAATTAGCCCAGAGCAACTATGACATCGTGCTGATGGATTGTCAGATGCCAGTGATGGACGGCTACCAAGCAACGCGAGCTTTGCGCCAACGAGAAGGTGCCGACCGTCATACCGTGGTAATTGGGATGACGGCTTATGCGATGCAAGGCGATCGCGAAAAATGTCTGGCGGCTGGCATGGATGACTACCTCAGCAAACCCGTAATGGTAAAAAACTTGGAACCGATGTTGGCGGGATGGGCTTCCGTAGTTAAGGGAGACTTGCAGGGACAAAAGAGCAACTCTCAAGGCCAAACCAGTATTGATTCTGCCTCAGAGCTGGTGGATTGGGTGCGCCTGAAGGAAATCTCTATGGCAGATCCTGCGTTTCAACTGGAACTGGTACAAGGATTTATCAAAGAAGGGGCAACCTTCATCACCCAAGCAAAGCAAGCTCTGGAAGCGAAAGACTGGGACACCCTAGCCAACAAAGCTCACCAAATCAAAGGTGCAAGTGCCTCGGTAGCGGTGCAATCGATGTCAGAAATAGCAGCTAACCTACATCATCAGGTAACAGCTAACAATCTGGAAGCTGCTCCTGATTTAATCGCCCAGTTAGAGCAAATTCTAGAGCGGCTCAAAGGACGTATCGACATCAATTCGGCGACAGAAAGGGACTCACTATCACTCAAGGTGCCGGCTCCCTTTGTGGCCTCAGCAGTCGTCAGCGCTCACTCCTCAGGAAAACAAGGGGTGAACTCTAGACCAGGACAACAGACCATCCTGAAAATTCTGTTAGTGGAAGATACTCCCATCAACCTAAAACTAGTGCAGCATCAGGTACGCTTGCTCGGTCACCAGTCAGATTCAGCGGAGAATGGTCAACTTGCCCTGGAAAAATTGGCCCAGAACAACTACGACATCGTGCTGATGGATTGCCAGATGCCAGTGATGGATGGCTACCAGGCCACCCAAACGTTGCGCCAACGAGAAGGTGCCGACCGTCATACTGTGGTGATTGGGATGACCGCTTATGCCATGCCGGGCGATCGCGAAAAGTGTCTGACCGCGGGCATGGATGACTACCTCAGCAAACCCGTGATGGTGAAAGACTTAAAAGTCATGCTGGAACATTGGTCATCCGTCGTTAAGGGAGAGTTGCAGGGACAAAGGAGCAACTCTCAAAGCCGCACCAGCATCGATCCTGGCTCCGAGTTGGTGGATTGGGTGCGCTTGAAGGAAATCTCTGAGGGAGAACCCGCGTTTCAACTAGAACTGGTACAAGGATTTATCAAAGAAGGGGTAACTTTCGTCACCCAGACTAAGCAAGCCCTGGAAGCGAAAGACTGGGACACCCTAGCCAACAAAGCTCACCAAATCAAAGGTGCAAGCGCCTCGGTAGCGGTGCAATCGATGTCAGAAATAGCAGCTAACCTACATCATCAGGTAACAGCTAACAATCTGGAAGATGCCCCTGAGTTAGTCGCCCAGTTAGAGCAAATCCTAGAGCGGCTCAAAGGACGTATCGACATCAATTCGACGACAGAAAGGGACTCACTATCACTCAAGGTGCCGGCTCCCTTTGTGGCCTCAGCAGTCGTCAGCGCTCACTCCTCAGGAAAACAAGGGGTGAACTCTGAGCCAGGAGAAAGAACAAGCCTAAAACTTCTGTTAGTGGAAGATACTCCCATCAACCTAAAACTAGTGCAACATCAGGTACGCTTGCTCGGTCACCAGTCAGATTCAGCGGAGAA
>DATNPI010000089.1:0-4864 GCA_036703325.1 Coleofasciculaceae cyanobacterium | reverse complement strand
CAGTTCGACAAGCTCACTGTCCGCGCGGTAACTGAGCCTGTCGAAGTTCAGTCGAACGATTTTGGATTTTGGAAGCCTTGCCAATCGCTAGTTTCAGAAATTCAAATGTGTCAAGTTTAAGCCCAAATGGTATAACTCCCCTTGATAAGGGGAGGATTGATGGGGGTAAACGACAATTGAGAACATGACTGTGCAAGATGTGAGCAAGACTTACGCAATATCGGCGGATACTGCATAAGTCCTGATACTCTAATCAAACAAGAAAAGAAAAAAAGTCCCCTGTTAAGGGGACTTTTTTTACCCTATGTGCTTTGGGGGCTAATCTAGGGTAAATCTGCATAACTTGAAGCAGCTTGAGACAGTTGGCTTAAGTTGCTTCAGTCAGATTGATGGTATTGTGGCTAAACTTCATCAACTCGTAAAGATCGCAAGCCGATAAATCTTCCTGACTTGGCTCATCAGTTTGGCAGATTGCCACAATCGGATCGCCGTATACTTTTGCTCTACCAATTAGCAAAAGTTTTTTATCTGCATACTTTCCAATGAACTTAAATTTTTCGGTAGGGAAAAAGTCTACGTAAGGAAAGAAACTACGATTTTTTATTGCCATTTTTCCTCCTGAACTCTTAAGTTGTTTTGTGGGGTGAATGCAAGGTGTAGTGGTGTAGTGCTAGTAGTTTTACTAATTTTGAAACCCTGAATTTTTGACAGCACGAAGGGTAGTGTGATACAGATAACTGCATTCACCAGCGTCATTAACAAACAATCAATTAAGCTCATACTCGTTGTTACCCCCGGAGAGAATTAATGACTGAATAACAATTGGAAATATGGCTTGTGACATGAGCAACTAGCTTTTGCCACAATTTATCAATGGAAAAAGCGCCTTGATAGGAATGCTCAGGATAGTCCTCCAAGACATTTTCAATTTCTTGGAACATAGCAATATTTTGCCAAACGACATCTTTGGAGCCGATGGCGAAAGTCCAGTCACCACCAATGGAAATAAAAGAACTGGAATGCTCTTGAGTCAGGAACATGGTGAGTTTTCCTCTACTGGATACTTGCCCTGCCTCAGACACCAGAAGTTCGAGTAATAGAAAACTCTCCTCAGGGTCGAAGGCAAGTACATTGAAGCGAACAGGTACCGCCCAAGGATACTGAGGAGTTCACGCACCTTTCTTAGGAATGCTGACTCTTCAGTCTCCTCTCAATGCCGGCGAAGTTAGCTGACGGGCTGGGACTGAGAGATGTCCCTCTCTTCACTTTCTTCTAACTGAGTAGCAAGGAAGGTCTGAGATTTGCCCCACGATTTGGTTCCTCCGCTCCAGTCATTTCCCTACAGTTCAATAAACTTAGTAGGCAAAATACTGGATTAGGCTGACTGACTGTATTCAATTCCTGAAATCTTAGCACATGGTTTTTGAAATGCCAAATATTTCCTAAGATATAGATTTTTAGATGACACGATGTTGTCTAAATCAAGACCCTCCTCCGGTGTGTGTTGTGTCAAGTCCATTGGCATTAATACCGGAAAATATACAAGAATGAGGCTACTGGAGTCGGGTTGAATTGCTATAGCTTTGTCAAGCTAGCGATCGCTTCTTCATAGCGGTGTAGGAAAAATATTGAACAGCCTCGGTTGAAGCAAGCTTCGTACAGGTCGGATTGAAGGACTAGAGCTTTGTCAAAGTTGGCGATCGCGGCTTTATACTCAAAAGCTTCCCTATGGCGCAATCCCTGCTGGAAAAACAATTCAGCTTCTGATTTTGGAGTCTGGCTCATAGAACTCGACCTCTTGACGTAGGATGATTTCAACCTTAGACGTATGGAAAAACAGCATGACTGAACAAACAGGCTTAACTTACCGCACAGAAAAGGATTCGATGGGAGAACGGAAGATACCCGAAACTGCCTATTACGGCATTCAAACTCTGCGGGCGGTAGAAAACTTTCCAATTAGTGGCATCAAGCCTTTGCCTACCTATGTGGATGCCTGTGTGCTGATTAAAAAAGCCACTGCGATCGCCAATGGTCAACTCGGTTGTATTCCCCAAGACATCAGCCATGCAATTGTCCAAGCTACTGATGAAGTCCTCAACGGTAAGTTCCGTGACCAATTTGTTGTGGATATCTACCAAGCTGGTGCTGGAACCTCGCACCACATGAATGTCAACGAAGTGCTGGCAAATCGAGCGTTGGAAATCCTGGGTGATGAGAAGGGAAACTACAAGCGCGTCAGCCCCAACGACCACGTTAATTATGGTCAGTCAACCAATGATGTCATTCCCACCGCCATTCGCATCGGTGCCCTGTTAGCCTTGGAACACACTCTTTACCCAGCGTTATCCGATGCCATTGCCGCCCTGGATAATAAGGCCGATGAATTCCAGGACGTTGTCAAATCTGGCAGAACCCACCTCCAAGACGCCGTACCAGTCCGCCTAGGTGAGAGCTTCCGCGCTTGGGCGCAAATCCTCTCAGAACACATGAATCGGATTGAGAGAGCATCCGAGGATTTGACGACGCTGGGTTTGGGAGGGAGTGCAGCGGGTACTGGGCTAAACACTCATCCCCAGTATCGGCAGCGCGTCGCCCAAATTCTCTCTGAACTCATCGGTCAACCTCTGCAACCCGCCCCGCACTTAATGGCAGCAATGCAGAGTATGGCTCCCTTTGTTAGTGTTTCCGGTAGTTTACGGAACTTGGCGCAAGATTGTGTCAAGATTTCCCAGGACTTACGGCTGATGGATTCTGGCCCCAAAACTGGTTTTAAAGAAATTCAGCTGCCGCCGGTACAGCCTGGGTCATCAATTATGCCGGGTAAATATAATCCTGTAATGGCAGAAATGACTTCAATGGTGTGCTTTCAGGTGATGGGCTACGATAATGCGATCGCTCTTGCCGCTCAAGCCGGACAACTGGAACTCAATGTGATGATGCCGCTGATTGCCTACGACTTGATTCACAGCATTGAAATTTTAGGTAATACGCTTTCAGCCCTAACCAAGCGCTGTATTGAGGGAATCACTGCCAATCGCGATCGCTGTTTAGCCTATGCAGAAGGCAGCCTCGCCTTAGTTACTGCCCTCAATCCCCACATCGGTTATCTCAACGCCGCTGCTGTTGCCAAAGAATCGCTAGAAACAGGCAAATCTCTGCGCCAGATTGTTCTGGAGCGAGAGTTGATGAGTCCCGACGACCTAGCAAAAGTATTAGATCTAGAGCAAATGAGCGTTTTACCCAAGTCCGACGCCTAATACCAATTGGCTTTTTCAATGTCACATTTCACACCCCCCCAGCCCCCCGAATTCAAGGGGGGAGCAATTAGAGAATATGTGTCAAACTCAAACCCAATTGGTATAAGGAATCCTTATTTTGAGATAAGACAGCCCACGCTGTCCCATAGGGGCAGCGCTGGGAGGATGTTCACTTGCATGGCTTCAACGTTCCTGCCTTTGCCAGTAGCGAACAGTGATGGTAAATGCCATTTTTCAGCATGCCTTGGTTTTTTAGGTTGGTAGTAGCGCTTCAGCGCGATCGCCAACCAAGGATGGGATTACTGCCAGATAGCTTGGAGATTGAGGACAAATCCAGGCAAGATATCTTCTCCTGATAGAGTTTCTGGAGATTGCAATACTTCAACCTCTTGTCCTTGACGATAAATTTCTACAGTCTGGTTTTGGCAATTAATTAACCAACCTAAACGAGCGCCGTTGTCAAGGTATTCTTTCATTTTATCCTGAGTAGCTTTTAAGCGATCGCTGGGAGACATTAATTCCACGACAAAATCAGGACAAATGGGAGGAAATTTCTCTTTTTGTTCAGGGGTGAGGGCGTCCCATCGTTCTTGTTTAATCCAAGCAACATCGGGTGAGCGATCGCCTCCTTTGGGAAGATTGAAACAAGTGGAGGAGTCGAAGCAAACTCCTAATCTAGTTTGTCTGTTCCAAATGCCCAAATCAATGTAAATTTCAAAGTTACGGTTTCCGGTTTCTCCCCCTGTGGGTGACATTATAATGAGTTCTCCCTTGACATTGCGCTCAAAGTTTACATCAGGGTTTTCTCGACAAAGACGATAAAATTCCTCGTCGGTTAGTTTGATGATGGAGTTGAAGTTTACGATAACGGCTGTCATAGTAATTTTGGATTTTAGATTTTGGATTTGGGAAAGTGAGCAATTATCTCCATATCGTAAGACCAGAGGATTTATCTATGGGGATAATCCAAAATCTAAAAGCTAAAAGTGAGTATTTTAAGCTTGTCGATTGACTAACGTAACACTCGCTTGAGCTACTGGCATCAAGATGACTTCATTGATGTTGACATGGGGCGATCGCGTTGCACAGAAAAATATCACATCAGCCACATCATCTGGTGTCAACGGTGTCAACCCCTGGTAAACTTTCTTTGCACGATCAGTGTCGCCGTGAAACCGGACATTACTAAAATCAGTTTCCACCATGCCAGGGTCTACGGAACTAACTCGCACTGGCGTACCCAAAAGATCTTGCTTTAATCCTTCAGAAATTGATTTAACGGCGGCTTTGGTGGCACAGTAGACACTGCCACCTGGATAGGTTTGATGACCGGCAATAGAGCCAAGATTGATCACATGACCTCTACCACGACTCACCATCCCTGGCACTAACGCTCGTGTCATGTAGAGAAGTCCCTTGATATTGGTATCAATCATCTCCTCCCAGTCCTGGATACTGGCTTCGTGAAGCTTATCAAGACCTCGGCTGAGGCCAGCATTGTTAATTAGAATGTCTACGGCTGACCACTCTCCTGGGAGGTTGTCGAGTGCTGATTGAATCGCAGAGCGATCGCGTACATCCAGGGAAATCAGATAAAGTTCACA